>JACCYG010000002.1 GCA_013696595.1 Actinomycetota bacterium
GCGCGCGTCTTCCATGCGACCGGAACCGAGCCGGACTTCCTCGAGCGCGAGCGGATCGGCAATGCGCGGGCTGCAATTCTCGCCATGCCCGAAGACGCGAAGAATCTGTACGCGGCGACGCTCGCCAAGCTTCACGGCGTCGCGTTCACGATCGCTATCGTGCACGACCCGCTTGCAGCTGACATCTTCGAGCGGGCCGGGATCGACGTCGCCGTCAACCCGCGCAACGTGACCGCGGAGGAGATCGTCCGCCACGCTCACGATCCGCGCGTGCGTCAGCTGGCGATGCTCGAAGGCGACCGGTTCGAGGTGCTCGACATCACGGTTCGAGACGAGAGCGCCCTCTGCGGGAAGCCGTTCAAGGAGCTGCCGATGACCGGGGCGTTGATCGGCGCGATCATCCGGGACGGCGAAGCGATCTTCCCGCACGGCGGAGATCAGCTCCATCCAGGCGACCGAGTGATCGTCTTCACCGAGTCGCGCCGCGTGCAGCAGGTCGAGCGGGCGCTTTAGTGGCTCGATGGCCGTGAGCGCCGCGCGGCTCCGCCGGGCCGTGCGCCGCGAGACGTTCGGCGTCGACGTCGGAGGAGCCCTCAACCTCGTCGGGGCCATGGTCCGGTACATGAGCCTCGCCTTCCTTCTGCCGATCGGCTTCGCGATCGGCTACGACGAGTCCGCCTGGCCGTTCATCCTGGCGGCGGCTCTTACGGCCTCGGCGGGCTGGACGCTCGAGCGCTTCACGCACGGAAAAGAGGCGATCGGCCCGCGCGAGGGCTTCCTCGTCGTTTCTCTCGCCTGGCTCCTGGGCGCGCTCGTCATCTCGCTCCCGTACCTCATCGGGGAGCCGCAGCTCCGGAGCCCGATCGACGCCTACTTCGAGGCGATGTCAGGAATGACGACGACGGGGGCCAGCGTCCTCACGGACATCCCGGCCCTCGACCATTCGATGGCGATGTGGCGCCAGTTCTCACAGTGGCTCGGCGGGATGGGGATCATCGTCCTCGCGCTTGCGGTTCTGCCACGGCTGCGCGTCGGCGGACGGCAACTAATGGAGTTCGAAGCGCCGGGGCCGGAGCTTGAGCCGCTCGGCGCCTCGATCCGCGACACCGCGCGGCGGCTGTGGCTCCTCTATGTAGGGATCACGGCTTTGATGATCGCCACGCTGACCGCCTTCGCCTGGACGGGCATCGACGAGCGGATGAGCCCCTACGAGGCGATCGCGCACGCGTTCACGACTTTGCCGACGGGCGGTTTTTCAACACGCGCGCGCTCGATCGAGGAATTTGGAGCCGCGTCGCAGTGGGCGATCGGTGTCTTTATGGTGATCGCTGGGGCGAACTTCGCCCTCATGTACCGAGCGTTCATCCGGCGCAGGCCGAAGGCCGCTATCCGAGACGAGGAGCTTCGCCTCTATCTCGGCTTGCTCGCCCTCGCGTCGATCGTGCTCTTCCTGGACATCGTTCAGGAGGGTATTCAGGGCGGCGAAGCGGCAATTCGCCACGCGTTCTTCCAGGCTTCGTCGATCATGACGACCACCGGTTACGCAAGTGTGGACTTCGTGGCCGACTGGACGAGTCTCGCGGCGATCGTCCTCGTGGCCTTGATGTTCATCGGCGGCTCGGCGGGGTCGACGGGCGGTGCGATCAAGCCGGTCCGCATCCTGCTCGTTGCGCGCGTCCTTCGACGGGAGCTCGACCACACGGTCCATCCCGAGCTCGTCAGCCCGATCCGTTTCAACGGGACCGTTGTCAACGAGCGGACGCTTCGCGCCGTCGTCGCGTTCGTCGTCCTCTACGTCCTGATATTCGCCTTGGGAGCGCTCATCATCGCTATCGATTCCGGCCGTGCTGACCTAAACGTCGGCGCCTTCGACGCGATCGCCGCTTCGGCGACGACGATCGGCAATGTCGGCCCTGGGTTCGGGTTCGCGGGCCCCATGGGCTCGTTCGAACCGTTCAGCCCCTTGTCTAAGGGCGTGATGATCGTGCTCATGTGGATGGGCCGTCTCGAGCTGATCCCGATCGCCGTGCTGCTCACGAAGAATTACTGGCGCGCCTGAATTTCGGCACGAAAGCGCGCACTTTCTCCACAG
>JACCYG010000010.1 GCA_013696595.1 Actinomycetota bacterium
CGGAGCTTCGCAGACTCTTCGAGAACTAGCCCTCGCTCGGTCAAGAGCGCGGCGACGCACGGGCCGTCTGCGCGAGCCCGACGCCGGCGAGGACGAGCAGCCCCCCGGCGAGCTGAACTGCGGACAACTCCTCCCCGAGCCACGCGAATGCCACGAGCGCAGCGCCGACCGGCTCGAGCGTCGCGACGATGGCGACGCGTGTCGGCGCGATGTACTTGAGTGCGGCCACGAGGAACCCGAACGGGATGATCGTCCCGAACACGATCACATAGGCGACGAGCAGCCAGACCGGCGCTGTCGTGTCGTCGAGTCGTCCCAGGAGAGACACGTCCCGGCTGAGGATCTCGGCGGGGAAGTGCGACCATGGCTGCACGACCGCCCAGAAGACCGAGCCGAAGAGGAGGCCCCAGGCGAGGAGGGAAAAGGCGTCGCGGCCCTCGCGGAGCCCCCGGTCGCCCATGAGGACCCAGACGACGAACGTCAGAGCGGTGAGGAGCGCGGCTGCGAGCCCGAGCGGGTCGAGCGTGATTCCGGACCACACCTCCACGACGAGCGCCAGGCCGCCAAGGCTCAGCCCGATCGCCGCCCACAGCCGGCGGCGTACGATCTCCTTCGCCACGAACCGCGCCCAGAGCGCGACGAGCACGGGCGAGAGGTAGATGATGATGAGCGCGACCCCGATCGCGAGCCGGTCGATCGAGATGACGTAGAGGAGCTGGCCCCACGCGAGGCCGCAGACTCCGAGGACGGCGAGAAACGGAAGCTCGCGCGGCGTGACGCGAAGGCTGGCCGGGCGGATCAACGCAATGGCCGCGAAGAGGAGGACGGCCGCGCCGGTGAGGCGCAGCTCGGAGAACCGGTAAGCGGAGATGCCGGTCGCGCCGAGGACGACCTTCATGACGGTCGCGTTCAACGACCAGACCGCGACTGCGGCCCACACGAGGGCATAACCGAGCAGGGGCCGCGGGCGGAGGACGCCCTCGCGCTGTGCGGGCGGGTACGGCGCGTCGACCACGGCGGCGGAGGTTATCCGTGCCGACTGACCGCTGGAGACGACCACCTCGTCGGGTGCGAACAGGCCAGATTTCCGGGAACTTTCCATCCGGCTACATCGCTATCGTCGAGTAGTGAAGCGTTGCGGCCGGTGCCAGCTAGGACAGGCCCTTGACTGACTTTCATCGTCGCGGCCGGAGTGTCCAGACTTGGTGCCGAGAGTGTCGACGCGAGTACGACCAGGCGTACCACCGACGCACCCGCCCGCGTCGCCTGGCGCAAAAACGGGCGCGCCACAACGAGATGGTCGCGTGGTATCGCGAGTTAAAGAGCGAGCTCCCATGCGCGGATTGCGGTCTGGCGTACCACCACGCTGCAATGACGTGGGACCATCTGCCTGGTGAGCTAAAGCTCTCGGACGTCAGTTCCCTACTGCAGCGTCACAGCCGAAAGACCATCCTCGACGAAATCGCGAAGTGCGAGCTCGTGTGCGCGAACTGTCATGCTGTGCGTACGTTTAACCGCCGACGGGATGTGGCTCAGCCTGGTTAGAGCGCCGCGTTTGGGACGCGGAGGCCGCCGGTTCGAATCCGGCCATCCCGACTGATACGGGGCGAGTAGGGTCCGCTCCGTGAGCGAGATCCAGTCCGACATCGTCGCCGAAGGCAAACGCCTCCTCCACGTGGCCAAGTCGGAAGGCGTGCCGCTACGGCTTCTCGGCGGCGTCGCGATCCGGCTTCGCGCACCGGGCGCGCTCCCCTTGCCGTTCGAGCGAAAGTACGCCGACCTCGACTTCGTGACCGCGAAAGGTGCGTCAGGGAAGGTTCAGGCGCTCTTCCGAAACGCGGGCTACGAGCCGCACAAGGCCTTCAACGCGCTCCACGGCCAGGAACGGCTCCTCTTCTTTGACGACCAGAACGATCGCCAGGTCGACGTCTTCGTCGGCTCCTTCGCGATGTCGCACACGATCCCCGTCGGTGAGCGAATCGAGGTCGACCAGGCCACGCTTCCTCTCGCAGAGCTCCTCCTCACGAAGCTCCAGATCGCCGAGTTGAACGAGAAGGACGTGAAGGACGCGCTTGCGCTCCTCCACGGCCACGAGGTCGGCGAAAGCGACGGCGGCACGGTGAACACTGCCCGCGTCGCAGAGCTCTGCGCGGGGGACTGGGGACTCTGGCGGACGATCACGGGAAACCTCGCGACGACCCGCGAGTACGTGGGTCGGTACGAGCTCGGGGAGGAGGACGAGCGGCGGCTTCGGGCCCGGATCGACGCGATCCTCGAGCGGATCGAGCAGGAGCCGAAATCGCGCAGATGGAAGCTTCGCGCAAAGATCGGCGAGCGCAAGCGGTGGTACGAGCTGCCCGAGGAGGTGGCGGGCGGCCCATAGAGGGCGGCCTAGCTTTCGGGAGGCTAACGGCGTATTTTTCGTGGCGCAGTGCGCCTGTTCTTCGCGACGGACATCCACGGCTCCGAGGTCTGCTGGCGCAAGTTCCTGAACAGCGGCAAGCACTACGAGGCGAACGTGATCGTCCTCGGGGGCGACATGACGGGGAAGGCGCTCGTGCCGGTCGTCCAGGACGACGGCGACCGCTGGCACGCCGTTCTGCTCGAGAACCGTCACGACCTGAGCGGGGAGGATGAGGTCGCCGAGTTCGAGCAGGCCGTTTGCCGGCGTGGCTACTACCCGTTCCGAACCACGCCCGAAGAGCTTGCGGACCTGCAAGCCGACGAGGAGCGCGCGACGCGGCTCTTCCACGAGCTCATGCTCGGCCGCGTCGAGCAGTGGATGAGCCTCGCCGACGAGCGGCTCGAGGGAAGCGGGCTGCGCTGCTTCGTCTGTCCCGGCAACGACGATCAGTTCGAGGTCGATGAGATCGTGCAGCGCGCGAAGAACGTCGAGCTCGCCGAGGGTCGCGTCGTCGACATCGACGGGTTCCAGCTCGCGTCGACCGGGTGGTCGAACCTGACGCCCTGGAACACCTATCGGGAGGAAGACGAGCCTCAGCTCGCCGAGCGCATCGAAAACGTCGTCGGTCAGGTCACGGCGGAGCCGGAGCGGACGATCTTCAGCCTGCACTGCCCCCCGTACGGCTCGGGCCTGGACGAGGCTCCCGAGCTGACGGCCGACATGCGGCTGAAACACGCCGGCCGGGCACCCGTCCCCGTCGGCTCGAAGGCGGTCCGGGCGGCGATCGAGGAGCACCAGCCAACCCTCTCGCTGCACGGGCACATCCACGAATGCCGCGGCAACGCGCGCATCGGCCGAACGCTCTGCATTAATCCCGGCAGTTCGTACGAGCAGGGTGAGTTGCTCGGCGCCGTCATCGACCTCGAGGGCGGCAAGAAGGTCAAGAGGTTCGTGCTCACGAGCGGATAAGGAGGAACGAATGGCGACAGTTGCCGGTGAGGCGGGGAAATACGGGCAGGAACAGGGGCTGTTCGCCCGCACCGCGACCGGGCTCGTCCGAGGTTGGGCCGTCCGGGACGCATTCATCTACTCGTTCTTCTCGATCAACCTCATCACGCTCGGCCTCTTCATCTTCTCGTACGCGGTCTTCATTCCGGACGGGAGCCTCCTCTGGGCCGTCGTGCTCTCGGGCGCGTACCTGCTCTTCCAGGTGATCGTGTACGCCTCTCTGATCGCGGTCATGCCGCGTGCGGGCGGCGACTACGTCTGGATCAGCCGTGTCCTGGGCGGCGGCATCGGCTTCGTGCTAGCCGTCTGCGGCTGGTGGTTCATCCTCTGGCACTGGGTCCCGATCTACGCGAACATCCTGAACGTCGAGATCTTCGTGCCGCTTGGCCTGATCGTCGGCGCGGACGGGTGGGCGACGTTCTTCTCCGAGCCGAAAGGGCTGTTCACCGCCTCGATCATCACCGCGATCCTCGCGTCGATCGTCATCTCGCTCGGGATGCGCACGTACGCGACGATCCAGAAATTCTGCTTCTACGGGGGGATGGTCGGGCTCCTCTTCATGTTCGTGCTTCTCCTCATCAACTCGAAGGCGGACTTCATCGCCGCGTTCAACTCCCAGTCTCAGGAGGTCTTCGGAGCCTCGGCGGGCGCCTATGAGAAGACGAACGAGGTCGCCGCGGCCGGCACAGGCGGGGTGGTGGACATCCCGGCGGTCAAAGGTCTCTTCCTGCTGATCCCGTTCATGCTCTTCTTCAATCTCTGGTCGAACTGGGGGGCGACGCTCTACGGTGAAGTGCGCGGAGCTTCGGACTACCGCAACAACATCCGCGCGATGGGCGGGGCGCTCGTCGCGACCACCGTCCTGGCGGTGATCATGTTCCTGCTCTTCGCGAAGACGTTCGGCTGGGACTTCTACAACAACGCGAACAACGCGTACTGGGGCCAGCCGGCGCTCTACAACTACGTCGAGGACCCGCCGGTCACGTACTTCCCGTACCCCGGCCTCCTCGCCGGGTTCCTGATGGACGGAGCGCTCTGGCAGTTCCTCCTCGTCGGACTGCTCTCGCTCTGGTTCTTCGGCTGGGTCGGGACGGTGTTCCTGTCGTCGACGAGAGTCGTCTTCGCGACGGCGTTCGACCGGATCCTCCCCGAGGGCGTCGCCAAGGTCAGCCGGAGCGGCGTCCCGTGGGTGGCGCTCCTGCTCATGCTGCTTCCCTCGATTCCGATCGCGTACCTCTACGCGTACAACGCCGAGTTCTTCAACTGGACGCTCGCGGCGACGGAGGTGATCGCGATCACGTTCGCCGGCTCGGCGATCGCGGCCGCGATCCTGCCGTGGCGGCGGCCCGACGTCTACAACGCATCCCCGATCGCACGGTACAACGTGCTCGGCATCCCGCTGATCACGGTCGCTGCGGTTGCGTTCCTCCTCATTCTCGGCTTCGCGATCTACGAGTGGGTGACGAACGCCGTGTACGGGATCGACTGGAACACGGCGCGGAACGGCTTCTTCTACATGGGCGCGCTCTACGGCACGGCGCTCGCGATCTACATCGTCTCGCGCGTCCTGCGCAAGCGGCAGGGGATCGACATGACGATGGTCCATCGGGAGATTCCCGCCGAGTAGTCATCGAAGGGCCGGCGGCCGCGAGACCGCCGGCCCTTCAGGCGGGTACTGCGTCCGGTTCGTGGCGGTAGAAGTCGACGCTCGCCGGTGCCAGCGGCGTCGATCCGAGCACGAGGTCGCAGGCCTTCTCGGCCACCATCATCGTGGGCGCGTAGATGTTCCCGTTCGGGACGAAGGGGAACACGGACGCGTCGATGACGCGAATTCCATCCAGCCCCCGCACGCGCATCGTCCCCGGATCTACGACCGCGTGCTCGTCCGTCCCCATTCGGCACGTGCACGAGGGATGGAGCGCAGTCTCGGCGTCGCGCGCCACCCATTCGAGCACCTGCTTGTCGGTCGCCACCGACGGTCCCGGAGAGAGCTCGCCCGCATCGAGGTCGGCGAAGGCGGGCTGGCCGAGGATGTTCCGCGCGTGCTGGATCGTCTCGACCCACTCGCGCCGGTCCACCTCCGTCGAAAGGTAGTTGAACTGCAGCGCGGGATGCACTCGCGGGTCGCGGGAGCGGAGCTTTACCCACCCGCGCGCAGCGGAGGTCATCGGCCCGATATGTACCTGGTAGCCGTGGCCGCCGGCCGGCTGCGACCCGTCATAGCGGATCGCGATCGGCAGGAAATGGAACATCAGGTTCGGGTACGCGACCTCGTCGTTGGAGCGAATGAACCCGCCCGCCTCGAAATGATTCGATGCGCCGGGGCCGGTCTTGAAGAGCAGCCAGCGCAGCCCCACCCACGGCCGGTTGCGCCACTGGTTCGCAGGCGCGAGCGAGACGGGCTTCTTCGATCCGTGCTGGATGTAGACCTCGAGGTGGTCCTGCAGGTTCTCGCCGACGCCGGGGAGGTCGTGAACGACCTCGACTCCGAGCGGCCGTAGCTCCGCGGCTTTGCCGACCCCGGAGAGCAAGAGGAGCTGGGGCGAGTTGATCGCTCCGCCACAGAGGATCACCTCGGCGGCCCGCACCGTCTCGGCGCCGCTCAACTCGACTCCCACGGCGCGCGTCCCCTCGAAGACGACGCGCGACACGAACGCGCGCGTCCGCACCTCAAGGTTCCGCCGTTTCATGACGGGATGGAGATACGCCCGCGCCGCGCTCAACCGCCGGCCGCGGTGGATATTGCGGTCGAACGCCGCAAAGCCCTCCTGCTTGAACCCGTTCACATCCTCGGTGAGCGGGTGCCCCGCCTGCTGGACGGCTTCGAAGAAAGCGCGAAAGAGGGGCCCTGTCGCGGGCCCTCGTTCGAGGACGAGCGGCCCCTCGCGGCCGCGGTAAGGATCATCCGCCCGCGCCGCGAGGCAGTTCTCCATCCGCCTGAAATACGGCAGACAGTGCCGGTAGCTCCAGGCTCCCACACCCGGCTCGGCCGCCCATTTCTCGTAGTCGAGCGGGTTTCCGCGCTGAAAGATCATCCCGTTGATCGAGCTCGACCCGCCCAGAACCTTCCCGCGGGCGTGGTAGACGCGCCGGCCTCCCATGTGCGGCTCCGGCTCCGACTCGTACTTCCAGTCGTAAAAGCGGCTGCCGATCGGAAAGGCGAGCGCCGCGGGCATGTGGATGAAGACGTCCCAGAGAGGATCCGGCCGCCCCGCCTCGAGCACGAGGACACGCGTCGAGGGGTCGGCGC
>JACCYG010000011.1 GCA_013696595.1 Actinomycetota bacterium
AGGGTTCGTCGAGGAGAGGGAGTCCTTCGGCGAGACGACCGTGGTCGTCGAGCGGCCGGCGCTCGCGGAGGCTGCCCGCTACTTCCGAGACGAGCTCGGGGTCCCTCCGTCGTACGTCACGATGCGACCGGGCGGATGTCGTACGCCGGAGGGACCCCCGCCTTGATCTTCTCCTGGAGGCGAACGATTCCCTCGAGCACGGCTTCGGGTCTGGGAGGACACCCCGGGACGTAGATGTCGACGGCGACGACCTTGTCGACGCTCTGGAGCACGGCGTAGTTGTTGAACATCCCGCCCGAGCTCGCGCAGGCGCCCATCGCCATCACCCATTTCGGCTCGAGCATCTGGTCGTAAACCTGGCGAAGCGGTGCAGCCATCTTGTGCGACACACGGCCAGACACGATCAGGAGGTCCGCCTGGCGGGGTGAAGAGCGGAAGACCTCGGCGCCGAAGCGCGCGACGTCGTAGCGGGACGAGACGATTGACATCATCTCGATCGCGCAACAGGCGAGGCCGAACGTGTCAGGCCAGATCGAGCTCCCCTGCGCCCATGCGACCGCCTTCTCGACCGTCGACAGCATCAGCTTGCTCTCGATGTCCCCGAGCTCTTGCTCGAACTTCGCAGGCTCGCGTGCCGGTCCGTGGCGGCGCATCAGCAGCCGCTCGGAGTTCAGCCCGTAGTCGGCGAGGCGCTTGTGCTCTCCGCGCTCTATCGCCATTCGAGCGCACCCTTCCGCCAGATGTACACGTAGGCGACGGCGAGGATGGCGATGAAGAAACCGAACTCGGCGAGCGCGAAGGTCCCGATCCGCTCGAGCACGACCGCGACGGGGAAGAGGAAGACGATCTCGATGTCGAAGACGATGAAGAGCATCGCCGTCAGGTAGAAGCTGACGGTGAAGCGCTGCTGCGTCGGTGCGCCCGTTGAGACGCCGGATTCGAACGGCATCGTCCGCGCGCGGGACCGGCGTGCCGGCGTCGCGAAGAGGAATGACATCGCGATCATCGAGACGGGGATCGCGAGCGCGAAGAAGGCGTACGCGAGGAACGGGAACCAGTCGGCGAGCGATGCAAGAGGCACGCGGATCCGGTCGCCATACTAACCAGTTACAAGCGGCGCCGGTGGTGCGAGAAAAACCACGTTCTCACCGGCGATTGAGCGCTGCAACGAGGGTCACAAACCCTCCCTCCGGAGACGGCCTGACTCGGTGCTAAAATCCGATCAGATGGTCACGATCACGGAGAACGCGGCAACGAAGATCAGGCAGCTGCTCGCCGAGGAGCCCGAGAGCGGCGTGAGCGTCCTTCGGGTCGCCATCGAGGGTGGCGGCTGCTCGGGCTTTCAATACGCGCTCGGCTTCGACCGCGGCCCACAGGACGGCGACAACGAGATCGAGATGCACGGCGTCAGGGTCGTGATCGATCCTTTCAGCGCGCCATACCTCGCCGGGTCCGAGATCGACTTCGTCGACGCCCTCATGGGCGCGGGCTTCGCGATCAACAATCCGAACGTCCAGGCGGCGTGCGGATGCGGATCCTCCTTCCAGGCGAAGGAGGGCGTAGCGGCCGAGGCGGGTGCGCCAACCGAAGCGCATGCCAACGGCGGCTGCGGCTCCGGCTGCTCGCATTAGACGAACGGGCCGGATATATCCGGCCCCTACGACAAAAGGCCCGCTAGCATCGCTCAGGGAGTGAGCGATCGCGTCTTCGACATCACGATCGTCGGCGCCGGCCCGGTCGGGCTCGCGGCGGCGTATTACGCCGGGCACCGCGAGGCCACGGCCTGCATCGTCGAGAGCCTCGAGCAGCTTGGCGGCCAGGTCGGCGCCGTCTATCCCGAGAAGCACGTTTTCGACGTCGCGGGCCATCCGAAGGTGCTTGGGCAGAACCTCGTCGACCTGTGCGCCGAGCAAGGCCTCCAGTTCGGCGCCGAGGTGTTCCTCGGAGAGGAGGTCAGCGACCTCCGGCGCGTCCCGCTGAACGGCGAGGAGATCCTCTCGCTGACCACGCAGTCTGGACGGGCGATCCAGACGCGGGCGATCATCGTGACGGCCGGCCACGGTGCGTTCGAG
>JACCYG010000030.1 GCA_013696595.1 Actinomycetota bacterium
TCCGCTGACGCGGCCCGTCGAACTCGCAGAGGAAGATCCCCTGCCACGTCCCGAGCGCCAGATCGCCGTCGCGGAGCGGAATGACGACCGACGTCGCGGTCAACGCCGCGCGGATGTGGGCGGGAGCGTTCTCCTCGCCCGCCTCGATGTGCTCCCAGCCCCATTCCTCGCCCACGATCCGCTCGAGCGCGCGCTCGAAGTCGCGCGCAACCGCGGGGTCGGCGTGCTCCTGGACGATGATCCCCGCCGTCGTGTGCGGTACGAACACGACGGCGGCCGAGGCCCCGTCGGCGTCCTCGAGCGAATCACGCACCTGGTCGGTGATGTCAACCGCCTGGGTCCTGCGCTCAGTCGCAACCTCGAGCTCCTGCAGCACCCGCAGCATCCCTCGCTATCCTACGGCACCGATGGCGACCGCCCCGGTGGGTAGCAGCACGCTGGATGCCTACCGGGAGGAGGCCGACCGCTTCCTCGCCGCGCTCGACGAGGAGACCTACCTCCACTTCGCAGGCTTGAAGGACGAGTTCGAAGTTGCGCGAATCTACGAACGGTTTTCCGACCTGACGACCCTCGACGCCTGCCGCCGCCTCCAGAGCGCTGTCGAGTCAGACGGAAGTGCGGCCCTCGAGCTCTGGCGCTTCGCGTGCGAGGGATACCTCGGCGATCAGACGCGCGACCTGACCGAAGAGATCGCACGCCTCGAGGCGACGCTCGAGGTCGAGGTGGACGGCAAGCCCATCCCCTTCCGAATGCTCCGGCCCGCGATCGCCAACGAGCCCGATCGCGCGCGGCGCGAACGCCTCGATCGCGCCCGGATCGAGCTGACAGACGAGCAGCTGAACCCGCAGCACATCCGCCTGGCCGCGATGCGCCGCGACGGCACCGCCCGGCTCGGATTTGGCACCTACCGTGAGCTCTACGACCGTTTCGCGTTTCCGCTCGAGGAGCTCGGAGTCCAGTGCCGCCGATTCCTCGATCTCACCGAGGACGCCTTCGTCGAGGCGTCCGACCGTCTCTTTCGCCGGCGCCTCGGTATCCCGCTCGAGGAGACTTCCCGCTGGGACGTCCCGCGCATTTTCCGCGCGTCCGACTGGGATGACGGCTTCCCCGCCGACGCGATGCTTCCCGCTCTCGTCGGGACGCTCGCCGACCTCGGGATCGACCTCGACGCCCAGGCGAACGTTCATCTCGACATCGAGCAGCGCCCAAAGAAGTCGTCGCGCGCGTTCTGCGCGCCGATCGAGATCCCCGACCGGATCATGCTCGTCATCCAGCCGATCGGCGGGCCCGAGGACTGGCACGCGCTCTTCCACGAGGCGGGGCACACCGAGCACTACGCCCATGTCTCGGCCGACCTCCCGCTCGAGGCGCGCCGGCTCGGCGACAACGCGATCACCGAGGGCTGGGCCGCGCTCTTCGAGTTCATGGTGAACGACCCGGCCTGGGTCGCGCGCCGCCTCGACTTCGGCCGCCCTGACGATTTTGCCGACGAGGCGGCTGCGATGCACCTCTACCTCGTCCGACGCTATGCGGCGAAGTTCCTCTACGAGCTCGAGCTCCACGAGGACCGCGACCTCGATGACATGCGGAGCCGCTACGTCGAGCTGATGAGGCATGCGACGAAGGTCGAGCCGTCCGCGGCCGACTTCCTCGCCGACGTCGATCCCGGTTTTTACTCGTCGAGCTACCTGCGCTCGTGGGCGTTCCAGGCGCAGCTCGAGGCGTACCTGCGCGAGGAGTTCGGACGCGCGTGGTTCGCCCGCCGCGAGGCAGGCTCGCTCCTCCGCGAGCTCTGGAGCGAAGGCCAGCGGCTCGCGGCCGATGAGCTTCTCGACGAGGTCACGGGTGCCGAGATCGACCTCGAGGCGGTCGTGGAGCGGACGCAGGAGCGGCTCAGGTGAGCGCGTGAAACGAGTCGTCATCGCCGGTGCCGCCGGCCGCGACTTCCACAACTTCAACGTCGTTTTCCGGGATCGAGACGACACGACCGTGGTCGCATTCACGGCAACCCAGATCCCGGACATCGACGGCCGTGTCTATCCGGCGGAGCTCGCCGGCGGGCGCTATCCGCAAGGGATCCCGATCGTCGCCGAAGAAAAGCTCGCGGAGCTCATCCACGCGGAGATCGTCGACGAGGTCGTCTTCGCGTACTCAGATGTCACGCACGAGCACGTGATGCACGTCGGCTCGACCGCCCTCGCCGCCGGGGCGGACTATCGGCTGCTCTCGCCGCGCGCGACCGAGCTCTCGTCGACCAAGCCGGTCGTCGCGATCTGCGCGGTGCGCACGGGGTCCGGGAAGAGCCAGACCACGCGCCACGTCGCACACGTCCTTCGCGAGGCGGGGAAGCGCGTTGCCGTCCTCCGCCACCCGATGCCCTACGGCGACCTCGTAAGCCAGGCCGTGCAGCGCTTTGAGCGCTACGAAGACCTGGACGAAGCCGACTGCACGATCGAGGAGCGCGAGGAGTACGAGCCGCATCTCGCAGAGGGGAATCTCGTCTTCGCGGGGATCGACTACGCGGCGATTCTCACCCGCGCCGAGGAAGAGGCGGACGTCATCGTCTGGGACGGCGGGAACAACGACACCCCGTTCATCACGCCGGACCTGCACATCGTCGTCTGCGATCCGCATCGCGCTGGACACGAGCGCCGCTACCACCCCGGCGAGACGAACCTCCGGATGGCGGACGTCTGCGTGGTGAACAAGGTCGATACGGCGCCGCCCGATGGGGTTGAAGCCGTGCTCGACTCGATTCGGGAGCTCAACCCGAACGCTGAGATCATCCGTGCGGCCTCGCCGTTCGTGGTGGAGGGCAACGCGGAGGACATCCGGGACAAGCGCGTGCTCGCGATCGAAGACGGCCCCACGCTCACGCACGGCGACATGGCCTACGGCGCAGCAGTCCTCGCCGCCAAGCAGTACGGGGCCGCGGAGCTCGTCGATCCGAGGCCGTTCGCGGTCGGCTCGATCCAGGAGACGTTCGCGAAGTACCCGCACGTCGCCGAGCTCCTGCCGGCGATGGGCTACGGCCGCAAACAGATGGAGGATCTGCGCGAGACGATCGCGCGCTCCGACGCAGAGCTCGTCCTGATCGGGACCCCGATCGACCTCCGC
Source organism: Actinomycetota bacterium (assembly GCA_013696595.1). Taxonomy (GTDB): domain Bacteria; phylum Actinomycetota; class Thermoleophilia; order Gaiellales; family Gaiellaceae; genus JACCYG01. The sequence continues at coordinate 3,118 of JACCYG010000030.1, forward strand.
CGCGTGATCGAGCTCGACAAGCCGGCGCTCCGCGTCACCTACCGCCTCCAGGAGCTCGGGGAACCGACGCTCGCCGATCTCCTGGTCGCCCGCGGGATCATCGAGTCCGCGGGCGCGATCGCCTAGCAGCGTCCCTACGCGGCGCGGGCCGGGGAAGCCAAGCCCGGCCCCTACAGGATCGGGGACTTCCAGGGGGAAATCCCGCGCGTGGGAGAACTTACCGTCGTCGCGCTCGGCGGGAACGCGCTGCTCAGGCCCGGTGAACGCGGGACCGCGGCCGAGCAGCGTGCGAACCTCGCAACCACGTTTCGCAGCATCGAGGACGTCCTTCGTGACGGCCCCCTCGTCCTCACACACGGAAACGGGCCGCAGGTCGGGAACGAGCTGCTCCGCCAGGAGCTCGCGAGCGCCGAGGCTCCTCCGCTTCCGCTCTACCTCGCCGTCGCCCAAACCCAAGCGGAGATCGGCGCGCTCGTCGCGGCCGAGCTTCGCCCGCTGACCGAGCGGCCTGTCGCCGTCGTCCTGACCCACGTGGCCGTCGACGCGGAGGACGCGGCCTTTCGGGAACCGACGAAGCCGGTCGGCCCCTTCTACGACGAAGGGCGCGCGCGCGAGCTCGAGAGCGAGCGCGGCTGGCGGCTCAAGGAGGACGCGGGCCGCGGCTGGCGCC
>JACCYG010000050.1 GCA_013696595.1 Actinomycetota bacterium
CCTCGGACGTAGATGCGCGCCTCGTAGATCGAGTCGCCGAGGGCCTCGCCCGCGTCGCCGCAGATGACGAGGCGCCCCGACTGCGCCATGAAGGCGCTCATGTGCCCGACCGACCCCCGGACGACGATGTCGATTCCCTTCATCGAGATCCCGCAGCGCGCCGACGCCTCGCCGTGGACGACGAGAAGCCCGCCGTGCCCGGTCGCGCCCGCCGATTGGCTTGCGTTGCCGTCGACAACGACGGCCCCGGGCATCATGTTCTCCGCGAGGCCCGTGCCCGCGTTGCCGTGGACGCGGACCGTCGCGAGCTTGTTCATGCCCGCGCAGTAGTAGCCGACGTGGCCCTCGATCTCGATCTCGACCTCGGCGTCGAGACCGGCTGCGACTGCATGCGCGCCGTTCGGGTTGAGGACGCGCCAGCGGCGCGGGGCGTCAGGACCCGGTTCGTGCAAGCGTCGATTCAGATCGCGGAGCGGCGCGGTGGCGAGATCGACGACCTCGACGCCGGTCGTCGCGGCGGCGTCGATCACCATCAGACTTTTTCGCGTTCCCAGGCGTACACCACGCCCGGCACGGGCTCCCATTCGCGTGCTTCTGCGGCGCTCGGGAGCACGGAGATCGCGCGCCATTCCGACGCCATCGCGACCCAGTCGTCCGTCTCCGCGATCACGGCGGGCTTGCAGGCGATCGGGTCGCGAAGGACGGCGAAGCCGTCCACGGTGCCCACGAGGAACGTGTAGAAGCCGTCGAGGTCCTCGAGACACCCTTCGAGCGCCTGCTCGAGCGTGGCGCCTTCGCGCAAGCGCCAGGCGAGGTACCCGGCCGCCACCTCGGTGTCGTTCTCGGTGTCGAACGAGACCCCCTCGCGTCGCAGGCGCTCGCGAACACGGTTGTGGTTCGAGAGCGAGCCGTTGTGGACGAGACAGAGGTCGAGCCCGGTCGAGAACGGGTGCGACCCTTCGGTCGTGACTCGGCTCTCCGTCGCCATGCGCGTGTGCCCGAGCGCGTGGGTCCCGTGCAGGTCGTTCAGCGCAAACTGGCGCACGAACTCTTCTGGCCGGCCGGTCTCCTTGTAGATCTCGATCGTCTGCCCGGCGCTCATCACGCGAAGCTCCGGGTGAGCCTGCCGCACCCACGCCTCGGCCTCGGACGCCTCGGCCTCGACCACGACGACAGCGTGGTTCGAGCGAACGCTTGCCTCGGGCGTCCCGCCGAAGACGTTCCCGAGATCGGCCCCCACGGCGTCCCAGTCCTGGAGCGGGTCGGCGGACTGAAACGTCAGCTTGCTCGAGCCCGGAGGCGCGGGATCGCGGTAGACGGCGACGCCGGCGCTGTCGGGCCCGCGATCGCTCATCTGCGTAAGCATCGCGGCCACATGCTCGCCGAGCGTGTCCTCGATCTCAGGCGACTTGGCGAAGAGTCCGACGATTCCACACATATGTTCTAAATCTACACTCGGTTTTAGGCGAAACTGCGCTTGATTCCACCGATCTTGGTGCCAGCCATATGTCGCAGTCCTACATATAATCGTTCAGAAGCGCGTCAGGTACTCGTTCACCTCCCAGGGCGTGACCTGCTCGTGGTATTGCGTCCACTCGTTCCGCTTCACGCGGATGAAGTAGTCAACGTAGTCCTCATCGCGCCCGCGCCCGAGCGCCTCGCGGATGACGTCGTCCTTTTCGAGCTCGCGTGTCGCGTCGAGCAGGTTCGCGGGTAGGAGCTCGACGCCGCGCTTCTTCAGCTCGTCCTCGGACGCCTGGTACAGGTTTCCGGGGTTGGGGTCGCCGGGATCGAGCTTGTTCTCGATTCCGTCGAGCCCTGCGGCCAGCACGACCGTGGCGGCGAGGTACGGGTTGCACGCTCCGTCGATCGTCCGGTCCTCGACGCGGCCGGGACCGGGGATACGAAGCATTTGGGTGCGGTTGTTGTAGCCGTACGTGACATAGACCGGCGACCACGTTGCCCCGCTCGTCGGGGCGCCGACGCGCAGGCGCTTGTACGAGTTCACGGTCGGCGCGGTCACCGCGATGTAGGCCTTGGCGTGCTTCTTGAGCCCGCCGATGAAGTGGTAGGCGGTTTCCGAGAGCCCGAGTCCGCGCGGGTCGTCGTCGTCGAGGAAGGTGTTCGTGTCCCCGTCCCAGAGCGACATGTGGAAGTGGCAACCGTTGCCCGTGAGATGGCTGAACGGCTTCGGCATGAAGGTGGCGAGGAGGCCGCGCTGCTGCGCGAGCGTGTGGACCATGTACCGGAAGAAGATCCCGCGGTCGCAGCTCGTGAGCGCGTCCGTGTAGTGGAAGTTCTGCTCGAACTGGCCGTTTGCGTCCTCGTGGTCGTTGGCGTAGTTCCCCCACCCGAGCTGGTTCACGTAACGGGAGACCGTGGTCAGGAACTCGTAGTTCCGCGTGAGCCCCTTGAGGTCGTAGCAGGGCTTCTCGAGCGTGTCGAGCGGGTCGGCGACCTCGATCTTCCCGCCATCGGTCTGGCGAATGAGGAAGTACTCGAGCTCGAGGCCCATCATGAACTCGAAGCCCTTCTGACGCGCCCGCTCAAGCTGACGGCGGAGGATCGTTCGGGGGTCGTACGGCCACTCCTCGCCCTCGACGTAGACGTCGCAGGCGAAGCGCCCGAGGTTCGGCTGCCACGGAACCGGTGTGTAGCTCTGGAGGTCCGGCATCGCCGCGATGTCGGGATCGCTCGGGACTTGGCCGAGCTCGCCGGCGGCGAAGCCCGCGAAACCGGCGCCGTCCGTGACCAGGTCCTCGAGGTACTCGGCCGGGATCAGCTTGGCGCTCGGGCGCGCGTACATGTCGACGAACTGCGCGAAGTAGAACTCGATGCCGCGCTCGTCGGCGTCACGGCGTATGTCGTCGAGGCTCAGCGCCGTCCTCGTCGTGGCCATGTTGGGTGTCCTCCTTCCTCGGTGTGGGAGGACGATAACGCCCGCGAGGCGCCCGCGCCGATGGCCGATTCCTACAAGTGGTGCGGCCCCGATGTGTTGCCCAGAGCCTCCTGCAACTTCACCATCTTCACGGCGATCTCGACCATGAGCCAGTCGTCCTTGCGGAGGTCGATCCCCGTCAACTCCATGATACGCCGAAGTCGCTGGCGGAGCGTGTTGGGGTGCACGTAGAGCGCCTCTGCCGTCGCGCTGATGTTGCCGCGGCGCCGCAGGAACTCCTCGAGCGTTCGCAGGAGCGACGTCGAGCGCTGCCGGTCGTAATCCGCCAGGAGAGCGACGGCGTCTCGGTGCACGTCACGGACGCCCACGTCGAACGACATGCGAAGGAGGTACTTGTACGGCCCGAGCTCGTCGTAGGTCATCACGCCGGGCTTTCCTCCGAGGATTGTCCGCCCGAGGAGCGCGTGACGAGCCTCCTCGAATCCGGCAGGAAAGCTCGCCAGACCCGCGCACGGGTTCGAGACGCCGAGCGAAACCGGCGTCTCGAGCTCGCTTTCGATCCGACGGATGCCATCGAGGATGTGGGCCTCGCCTCTCGATGGCACTCGAAGCAGCGCGCGCAGGAGCTCGTCCCGCCGGTCGAAGAGGGAACCGGGTGCCAGTGATCTGAGTGCGCGCTCGAGGTTCTCGTCCGGCGGGCTCGCGGCCACCACCAGGTAACGCACCTCGAAGTCGAAGCCGAGACGGAGGGCGCGCGCATCGAGATCGCCGACCGCGCGCCCGCCCGAAAGCTCCTCGAAGAAGTCCTTGATGAGGTTCTTCTCCGTCAGGCGCTCGATCAACTCGATCTTCTTGAGCGCGACGGCGGTTTGGTTGGCGGCGGCGCGGGCGAGGTCCACCTCCGACGTGCCCTCCGCGAGGATAAGCCCGAGGAGCTCGTCGTTGGCGACGAGCGGCACGGCCACCCGGGCCGACCGGCCGCTCCTGGCGAGCTCGGGGCCAAGCTCCGAGAGACCGATCGCCTTGCGTGCTTCCGCGTCCGGGGGCGCCGACGCACGCAGGATGAGCTCCTCGGTTCCTGCATCGAGCAGGTAGACATGGCTGGCCGTGGCGTTGAGGAGGTCGAGGGCACGCGCCACGACCGCGGGGAGGAGCTCGTCGAGCGTCTCGGAGCGGGCGATCGTCTCGCCGAGCTGAGTCAGATGCTCGAGCTCGCTCACGCGGCGGCGAGTTTCCTCGTACAGGCGCGCGTTCTCGATCGCCCCGGCGACGAGCGAAGCGGTCGAGACGAGGACGGCGGCTTCGGCCTCCGTGAACTCGCGCGGCGCCTCGGTGTGGAGGGAGATGACGCCGATTGGTTCGCCGTCGTGGGCGAGGATCGGCACGCAGACGAGCGACTGGAAGCGTTCTTCCTCGAGCTCGGGGACGAACTTCACCCTGGGGTCGTCCAGCGCGCGTTCGCGGATGAACGCGGGCTCGCCGTGCTCGGCGGCCCACCAGGCGAGCCCCTCTCCCTGTTCGAGCGCGATCCGTCCTACGAGGTGCGAATAGGGTGATGAAGCCGCGCGGAGCACGAGGCGTTCGCCGTCGTTCTCGACGAGGTAGACGAAGCAGGCGTGAACCGCGGCCGCGTCGGAGAGGAGTCGGACGACGGCGCCGAGGACCTCCTCGAGGTCCAGCGAGGACGCGACCGTCGAGATGATCTCGTACAGGATCCGGTCGTCACTCGTGTGTGCCGCAGTCCTGGCGATGCGCGGATCCTAACTTTTTGCAGGGATTTCGCCGAAGCTGGCGCACGAATCATGTACTCGCGCGCGTCTGACTACGGGTCCCGACCCGCCCCCTGCCACGGGTTCAGCCTAGCGCGGAAATGCCCACATGTGGGTCACCGAAATGGGACGAAGTTGTGCCAGCCCGACGCGTGACCGGGTCTGTGGACGCGAAGCGTAAGGATCACGATGCCAAGGGCGGAGGAGGGGTGCGCTAGCGCGCCGCCGGCCGAAGGGCCGAGCCGACCGGTTCGATGCGGATCGCGCAGACCTTGTACTCGGGGATCCCGATAAGCGAGTCGGTGACGTCATTTGTGAGCAAATTGACGCGCGACTCCGCGAAGTGGAGCGCCATCCACACGAGCCCCGGGTAGACGCGGTCGCCGACCGTGGCGCGCGCCTCGATCTGGCCGCGGCGGGAGACGAGCCGCACCCAGTCGCCATCGCAAACCCCCAGGTTCGAGGCATCCTCGGGGCTCATCTCGACGAACGGTTCCTCCTGCTTCTGCGTTACGCCCTCCTCACGCATCGTCATCGTCGCCGAGTTGTAGTGGTAGAGCGTTCGCCCGGTCGAGAGGACGAAGGGGAACTCCGAATCGGGCTCCTCGATCGGCGGCTGGTACTCGACCGGGTAGAACTTCCCTCTCCCGCTCGGGCGCGCGGGACGAGGCGCATGGAGAAACTGCTCGCCGGGGTCGTCGCGGTCGGTGCACGGCCACTGGAGCCCGACCTCCTCGATTCGGTCGTAGCGGATCCCGGACCAGAGCGGCGCCAGGTCGGCGAACTCGTTCCAGACCGACTCCGCGTCCGGGTACTCGGGCCAGTTCGCGCCCATCGCCTGCGCGAACTCGATCACGATCCGGAGATCCTCGCGGGCATTCCCGGGAAGCGGCACCGCGCGGCGCACGCGGTTCACGCGCCGCTCGGTGTTCGTGAACGTCCCCTCCTTCTCGGCAAAGCTCGAGGCGGGGAAGACGACATCGGCGTGCTTGCGCGACGTGTCGTTCAGGAAGATGTCCTGTGAGACGAGGAATTCGAGATTGTGGAAGCTCTCCTCGACGTGCTTTGCGTTCGGTTCCGTGTGGCCGGGATTCTCGCCGATCAGATAGAAGGCCTTGATCCGGCCGTCCTGCATCCCCGAGATCATCTGGTCGAGTCGGTAGCCGGCCTTCTCGGGAACCTCGACTCCCCATCGCTCAGCGAACTTCTTCCGAATCTCCGGGTCGTTCGCGGGCTGATAGCCCGGAAGGTAGGCAGGGTTCGCGCCCGCGTCGTTCAGACCCTGGACGTTGTTCTGGCCGCGCAGCGCATTCAGGCCCGTCGACTCGTAACCAAGGTGGCCCGTCATGAGGACGAGATTCGAGAGCGACCAGATGTTGTCGATCGCACAGGCATGCTCGGTGATTCCGAGCGTGTAGAAGATCGCCGCGTGCTTCTCCTGCGCGTAGGCGCGCGCGACCCAACGGATGTCCTCGGCCGGGACTCCAGTGATCTTCTCGGCTTCCTCAGGCGTGTAGCGGCTGACGACTTCGCGGACGGCGTCGAAGTCCTCGGTGAGCTCCGCGATGTACTCGTCGTTCTGGAGCCCCTCCTCGAGGATGACATGCATGATCGCGTTCAGGAGCCAGACGTCGCTTCCCGGCCGAAGCTGCAGGTGGCGTTTCGCGAGCTTCGTGAGCCAGATCTTGCGCGGGTCGGCGACGACGATCGTCGCGCCGTTCCGGGCGGCCTTCTTCATCCGGAGGGCGAGCACGGGATGCGCCTCCGTTGTGTTCGAGCCGATCACGAAGATGAACTTCGCGTTCTCGATCTCGGGGATCGAGTTGGTTGTCGCTCCTCTGCCTAACGACCTGACCAGGCCGTAAAGAGTCGGAGCGTGTCAGGTGGCTTCGCAGGAGTGGATGGAGTTCGTTCCCACCGCCGTCCGCGCGAGCTTCTGGATCAGGAAGTTCTCCTCCATCGTGAGGCGGGCGGAGGCGAGGAAGCCGATCGACTGGGGCCCGTGGCGCTCCTTGACGCCGGCGAGGCCCTTCGCGGCCGCCTGGTACGCGTCCTCCCAGGTCGTCTCGTGGAGCTCGCCGTCGTCGCCGCGGACGAGCGGCTCGGTCAGGCGGTCGGGATGGTGGACGAAGTTGAAGGCAAAGCGGCCCTTGACGCAGAGGTTGCCCTCGTTCGAGACGTAGCTCGGGTCGGAGGTGATCTTCACGATCCGCTTCGTCTCGGGATCGACGTTGATGTCGATCTGGCATCCGACGCCACAGAAGGTGCAGGTCGACTTGATCTTCTCGAGCTTCTGCTCCGGGCGCTCCGTGCCCTCTTCGAACTTCTCGTAGATCGCGCCCGTCGGGCAGGCCGAAAGGCAGCCGCCGCACAGCTCGCACTCGGTGTCGAGCCAGGAATGTCCGTGGGTCGGGACGATGCGCGCGTGTGGCCCGCGGCCCTCGAGGGAGAGCGCCGAGCACTGCATGACCTCCTGCGTGTACCGAACGCAGCGGTTGCAGAGGATGCAGGCGTCCGGGTTGTAGCCCATGAACCTGTTGCGGTCGTCGTAGGGCTCGCGTTTGGCGTCCGGGAGGATGAACGGCGTCTCGGCGCCGAACTCCTCGGCCATGTCGACGAGCTCGTTCGGGCGTCCACCGGGGTCCGGGTTCAGGTGCTCGACGAGGAGCATCTCGGTGAGCGTCTTCCGGAACTGCGGGACGTCCGAGTTCGTCGAGACGGCCATGCCTTCGGCGACACGGGTCGCGCAGGCGGGGAGCGGGCGCGGTGAGCCTTCTACGCCGACGACGCACATACGGCAACCGCCGTATGGATCGAGCTTGTCGTCGTGACAGAGCGTCGGAACGAAGACGCCGTGCCGCGCGGCGGCGTGGACTAGCAGCTCGCCCTCGGGCGCGCTGACGGCTTTCCCGTCCAGCGTGAACGCGACGACCCTGGGCATCAATCGCATCGTACCGCCGTGTAGCGTCTCGCTGGCCGTGAACGACCGCCCCTACGCGACCGCACACCTCTCAGAGCTCGACTCGGTTCCTGTGACCGAGAGCCTGGTCTGGCGCCCAGTCCGACGCCGATTCGGCATCGAGGCCTTCGGCGTCAACGCGTACACGGCCGCGAACGCCGGCGACGAGATCGTGGAGGACCACACCGAGGAGACATACCTCCACCAAGAGCTGTACTTCGTGGTCCAGGGACACGCGAAGTTCACGGTGGGCGGCGAGGAGGTCGACGCGCCGGCCGGCACGTTCGTCTTCATTCGCGATCCCGCGACGCGCCGGCACGCTGTGGCAACGGAGCCCGGGTCGACCGTGCTCGCGATGGGAGGCCGGCCCGGCGAGCCCTTCCAGGAGTCCGCGTGGGAGTACTCCCTCGCCGCGAACGCGCACGTCAAGGCCAGGGACTACGAGCGGGCGCTCGAGGTGATGAACGAGGGTCTCGACCGACACCCGGACAACGGCTCCCTCCTCTACAACACTGCGTGCTTCGAGGCGGCGGCCGGCCGACGAGACGACGCGCTTGCGCACCTGCGCCGCGCCTTCGAGGTCGATCCGAGGACGCGGGGATGGGCGGAAACCGATTCTGATCTCGACTCGATCCGCGACGATCCGGAGTTTCCTGGGCGACCCGAGGCGTAGGCATTCGTCTCACACTCGGCACAGTTCGTGCGTCACTCGCGCGCTTTTTCGCGTTAGGCTGAACCTGAGCAGGGGGCGGGTCGGGCCCGAGTTACCCGCGCGCGAGAAGAGTCGACGCGCGCGAGATGCGTTCCACCTAGCTCTCGGCTGCGGGGGGCTCGCCTAACGGCTCGAAGAGCTCGGGCCAGTACCGAAACGCGTTTCGCATCGGGAACGGGGCACCTTGGCCGAGGCCGCAAATTGAGGTCTGCACCATCGCATCGAGCCACTCCTCCACCTGTTGACGCGGCATGACCGCCCGGCCGTGCCCGAGCTCCTCGAGCAGGTAGTGCATGCCGCGGTTCCCGATTCGGCACGGCGTGCACTTCTGGCACGACTCCTCCGCGAAGAAGCGCATCGTCTCGGCCAGTAGGCGAAGCGGTGAATAGCTCTTCGGAAACACCTGGACTCCGGCCGAGCCGACCCCGGCACCCCAGTCGCGCAGCGCGTCGCGCGTAAGCGGGACGTCGAGCGCTTCGGGCGGGAGGATCCCGCTTGCCGCCCCACCCGGGACGATCGCTCCGACCTCGTGGGTCGCGCCGCCCGCGTACTCGTCGACGAGCGCACGCAGCGTAATCCCGTTCGGCGCCTCGTAGCAGCCGGGTTGCCGAACGGTGCCCGAAAGCGACCAGAGGCGCACACCCTTCGCTCCGTTCAAGCCGAGCGCCGCATACCACTCGCCGCCTTTCGCAAGGATCGCCGGGATGTGCGCCAGCGTCTCGACGTTGTTGATGAGCGTGGGGCGCCCGAGATAGCCGACCTGGCTGGGGAAGGGCGGCTTCAACCGCGGCATGCCACGACGGCCCTCCATCGATTCGAGCATGGCCGTCTCCTCGCCGCAGATGTAGGCACCCGCTCCAACGACGAGCTCGATCGAAGCGCCGTCCAGAATCCCGGCGGCTCCAAACTCCTCGATCGCGCCTCGGAGACGATCGCGCGCCGTGGCGTACTCCTCGCGCAGGTAGATGAATCCCTCCGTCGCCTCGGCGAAGCGCATGGCGACGAGCATCCCCTCGAGCATGAGATGGGGCCGGAGCTCCATCACGTAGCGATCCTTGATCGTCCCCGGCTCACCCTCGTCGGCGTTCACGATCACGTACCGCGGTTTCGACTCGTGCGCGACTGCCTCCCATTTGCGGCCGGTCGGAAAGCCGGCACCTCCGTAGCCGGCGAGCCCGGAGAGCTTCAGCTCCTCGATGATGCGCTCGAGTTGTGGGAGGTCGCGGAGCACGTTCAGGCCGCCGCGGCGCTCGTAGTCCTCCAGTGTGTCGTCGCGGGTCGCGAGACCCGTCGAATGGCCGTCGTTTGTGGAGTACGTGACGCCACCGAGGACGTCGTCGCCGTGCAGGACGACGGGCGCGAGGTCGCAGTGGCCGAGGCACGGCACCTCGATGCGGCCTTCGAGCAGGAGCTCCCGTGAGCCAGCGCAATCGCAGATCGGTCCGGTGCAGACCCGAACCGCATCGATGGGTAGCTGAAGGAACGAGTAGAACGAGACGACCTCGTGCACCTCGCCCCGGCGGATCGACATGTGGTCGGCGAGGGCATCGGAGAGCTCCGGTCCGATCGGCCCGACCTCGCGCCGCAGGCGGCCAAGGTTGTCGAGCAGGCGCGTCCGGTCTCTCGGCAGCGTCTCGAGCACGCTCACCAGGCGAAGGACGTCCATGCGTCG
>JACCYG010000059.1 GCA_013696595.1 Actinomycetota bacterium
AGCATGTGCCCGGCGTCGGCGAGAAGGGCGAGCGAGCTCGCGATGATTCCAACCGCGATCTCGACCGCCATGAAGACGACGAAGAGCGCGAGGGACACCGCGAGCAGACGGCGGTCCGTTGAGGGGCTCGCGTGCACGTGGCCGTGGCCGTCCATCGACCTCATTGTGCCGCGGAGCGCTCGACGGCCCGCTTCAGGACGGATTCGATGCGTTTCGCCTGCTCGTGGACGTCATGCTCGGCCGCCGCGGCGCGGCCCGCAGCGTTCGGATTGGGAAGCGAAAGCGCATCTTCGAGACCCGCGGCAATCGAGTCGACGCTCACCGGATCGACGAGAACTCCGGCCGAAGGCGTGACGAACTCGGGCGGGCCCCCGACACGAGTTGCCACGACCGGCCGCTCGCTCGCCATCCCCTCGAGGAGCGCCTGACCGAAGGGCTCGACCAGGCTCGGCTGGCAAAGGACGTCGCAGGCTGCGATCCACTCCGCGATAGCCCCGTGCGGGACTCGTCCGACGAGGCGCACGCGGGGGCGACCCTGCAGCTTGGAGCGCGCCGGCCCGTCACCGACGAAGACGAGGGTCCCACGGCCGAGCCGGGCGAACGCGTCTGCGAGCCGTAGGACGTTCTTGCGCTCGTCGAGCGTGCCGACGCAGAGGAAGAACGGCGGCTCACCCTCCCAGCCGATTCTCCGCCGCGCCTCGCTCGCGTCGCGCCCTCGAAACCGCTCGAGGTCGACGCCGCAGTCGATCACCTGAACACGGCCGTCGAGCTCCGGGATCCGCGAGACGAGGTCGCGGCGGAGGTAGTCGGAGACGGCGATGACCGTCTCGGACCGGATCGCGGCGAAGCGCGCCGCTCGAGCCACGCCGCGAATCGTCCCGATGTTTCGGACGTCGCGGCCGTGCGCCGTCAGGACGAGAGGCGCACGCGCGACCTGCGCGGCGAGCGCCGCGACGGCACCGGCCGGGAACAGGTAGTGCGCGTAAACGACGTCGGGACGGCGTCGTGCTCGCGACAGCGCGGCGCCGGCGAGGCGGGCCTGCTTCAGGACGGATCCGGCCCGTCTGTCGACGACGACGGGATCAATCGAGTGACCTGCGCGCTCGAGCTCGTCGGCGATCTGCTTGACGAATGCGCCGAAGTCCGGGTCGCTCGGGCCGGGAAACATGGAGGAAATGAGCAGAATTCGCATAGTTGACAAGTGTCGGAGGTCGCTCCGACGGGGGACGCCCGTTGTCGCAACCGAAGCTACTTTCGATCTATGTCTGCCGCTACTGCTGCCGCCTCCAGTATTGACGTCGCCGCGGTCGAAGAGCATCTCGTCCGTTACGCGGTCTCATGCCCGCTCTGCCGGGCCGTCGACCACGTGGGCGTTGCCCAGCACGTCTGTGGAATCGACGCGCATGACGACTATGACGACAGCATCTCCGTCGTCATGGTCGTCTACAAGCGCTGCGGTTACCTCATGCCGCTCGCGCTCGACCGCTATTCCGCGTCGACGGCACTCGCCGCGTAACTACGCCGCGGTCCGCCACCTCCGGGACTCGCGATCGAGGCGATCCTCCGCGCGTGCGCGCGTGATGATCTCCTCGGACGGGCCGTAGCGCGCCCGGGCCTGCGCGATCCGGGCCTCGGCCCAGAGCTCTTCGATTTGCTTGGAAAGGCGAGCCGTCTCGGCGGCCTTCGAAGCATCGTGACCCTGGGCGAGATCCTCCCAGAGCGCCACGCGGCGCTCCGAGGCCTCGTCGAGCTCACGGCGGATGTCAGTAAGCGTCTTCATGCCTAGAAAAACGCCTCACATGCCGCTCACATTCCAGGGATCGAGAGCCGGTGAGAGGACTCGAACCTCCAACCTTCGCTTTACAAAAGCGCTGCTCTACCAATTGAGCTACACCGGCCTGCAGGAATCGTAGCCCCGGCGCGGGCCGGTCATGACCGCCCCCTACAACAGGACCTGGCGGGACTGCTGGTGTGTCAGGACCTTGCGCTTCACGCGCTGAAGCGCGTTGTCGATCGTCTTCGTGTCGCAGCCGAGCTCCTCTGCCATCTGCTCGTACGAGAGCCCCTCCATGTAGAGGCGAAGGGCGTCGGACTCGAGCGGCGACAGGCCCGTGCCGAGTGAGAAGACGAGGCTCTGCAGCTCCTCGGGCGAGATCACGCAGATCGCGGGGTCCTGCACGTTTGGGCCCGGGAGGGCGTCGCCGAGGGTGCAGTCGCTGTCGTCCTGGCCGGCGGGTGTCTGGCTGAACGAGACGTAGGCGTTCAGCGCCTGGTGCTTGAAGCGGGTCGCAGCCTTGATCGCCGTGATGATCTGGCGCGTGATGCAAAGCTCGGCGAAGCTTCGGAACGAGGTCTCCTTGTCGGAGCGAAAATCGCGGACGGCCTTGTAGAGCCCGATCAGGCCCTCCTGGATCAGATCGTCGGACTCGCCCCCGGCCAGGAAGTACGAGCTCGCCTTCAGGCGGACGAAGCCCGTGTACTTGCGCATGAGGGCGTCGAGCGCGGCGCCGTCTCCGTTTCGCGCGCGGATGACGAGTCGAAGGTCTTCGCCCTCGCGCTCGCGTGCTCGCTCTGGGGCTCGTGCTAGGGCCGGCTGACGAGGCATCGGGCTACCTCCATTCCTGGGGTCGAGGCGCGTTGCCTTGGTCGGCAACCCTAACCCTCGACTTGAAGGTTACGGCACCGTAGCAGGCGCTGTGGAAAAGATCAAGCGCGGCGTCGGCGCCAGCGCTCGAGTCGCTCACGGGTGTTCTCGTCCAGGGCATCTTCGATCCGGGAGGCCGTGGACGGCCCGGTCTCGATCGTCCCGGCGTCGTCTGCAAGCTCGCGGAGGAACTCGTTCGCCGCGCGCTTGGCAACTTCCTGCCCAGCCGTGGTCCGGACTGCGCGGTCGGAGGAGACGACGACGACCTCCGTGCTCGACCGATGCTCGACCGCGAGGCGCTCGAGCGCGTCGTCCGCGTGCGCCGCGAAGCGAACTGCGAGCGGGCCGTGCTCGGCATCGTCGCCGACACCGTCGAAGACGACGATCCCGCGCGCACCTTGCAGCGCGACGAACCCTGCGAGGCGGTCGACGAGCTCAGCGCGGCTGCGAAAGGCGCCGGCGTTCAGGAGGTTGTAGCCGTCGAAGAGGTAGAGCACCGCCTAAGGATGCCGCCGCGACGGCTAGCGCCGCCGAGATCGCGGCGAGGAGCGCCAGGCCGGCTCGAAGGTCGAGGGCACCAGAGACCGTCCCGATGAGCGGCGGGCCGGCCAGGAACCCTAGGTAGGCGACCGTCGTCACGGACGCGACCGCGCTCCCACGCTCGGAGTCCTCCGCACCGCGTCCGGCCGCGCCGAAGAGGATCGGAGCGGCGACCGAGATCCCAGCGCCGCCGAGCGCAAAGCCCGCGAGCGCGCTCGGCACGGACGGGGCGGCCGCGGCGAGTGCGAGCCCACCGCCGGCGAGGACAGCACCTGCTATCAGG
>JACCYG010000073.1 GCA_013696595.1 Actinomycetota bacterium
CGACGCAGCAGGTGGCGCGCATCCTGTTCGAGCGGCTCGAGTTGACGCCGGGCCGTAAGGGCAAGACCGGATACTCGACCGACACGCGCGTCCTGCGAACGATCCGCGACGAGCACGAGATCGTGCCCGTGATCGAGGAGTGGCGTGAGTACTCGAAGCTTCTGAACACGTATCTCGGTCCGCTCCCGGAGCTGATCGGCGCCGACGGGCGGCTCCACACGACGTTCAACCAGGGCGTCGCCTCGACCGGGCGGCTCTCGACGTCGAACCCCAACCTGCAGGCGATCCCGATCAGGACCGAGCTCGGGCGCGAGATCCGGAGCGCTTTCGTCGCGGAGCCCGGCTCGCGCCTCCTGTCCGCCGACTACTCGCAGGTCGAGCTGCGGATCCTCGCCCACGTCTCGGGCGAGCCGAAGCTTCGCGAGGCGTTCGCGCGCGGGGACGACATCCACGCCGTGACCGCCTCCGAGGTTCTCGGCATCCCGCCGGCCGAGCTCACGAAGGGGCAGCGCAGCACGGCGAAGATGGTCAACTTCGGGATCATCTACGGAATCTCGGCCTTCGGGCTCTCGGAGAACCTCGAGATTCCGCGCGAGGAGGCGCAGGAATACATCGACGCCTACCTGGCGCGGTTCCCGCTCGTCCAGGACTTCATCCAGCGGACGATCGAGCGCGCCGCGAGAGACGGCTACTCGACGACCCTGTTCGGGCGGCGCCGGCCGGTTCCCGAGCTGCGTGCCTCGAACCGCCAGACGCGCGGCCTCGGCGAGCGCCTGGCCGTCAACTTCGTCATGCAGGGCTCGCAGGCGGACATCATCAAGGCTGCGATGGTCGCGATCCACCGGCGCCTGCGCGAGGAGGGGCGGGCGGCGCGGCTCGTCCTGCAGGTTCACGACGAGCTCCTGCTCGAGGTCCCGGAAGCCGAGGTCGGGCCTGTGCGTGAGCTCGTTCGCGAGGAGATGTGCGGCGCCTACCCGCTCGATCCGCCGCTCGGCGTGGACGTCGACGCCGGCGAGCACTGGGACGAGGCGAAGACCTAGCGCCACGCGACCGTGCTTGCCGTCACGCTCCAGCGAAGGACGCCGATTTCCCCGTCGACGCGGTAGAAGACGATCTCGTCGTCATCCGCAACGGCGACCCAGCGCCGATCGGGCGACCACGCAGCTGCTGTGCCACGGAAGAAATCAAAATCTTCCTCGAGGCACAGGTTGACGACATCGACGACTCCGCCGGCGACAGGGAAAAGCGCGCCGCAGTTATCGGGTGCCATGATCGGAGTCAACCCGCGCGCAAGCTGCGGTATCTCAGCGCTCTGAAGGAGGCGCTCGCCGCGCCGCCGTTCGAGCCGCTGGCCGTCGAGCAGGAGTGCCAGTGATCCGTCTTCTCCCCACGAGAAGTAGTCGATGTCTCCGGACGCTGTAAATACGGTCCGGGTGCGCGCCACGATCCTCCGGCCCTCGATCGACGCGACAGTGCCGCCGGGCGTGTAGCCGCGCGGGCAGAGGGCCACGCTGGTCAGCTCTCCGCCGACCTCGTAGTCGAAGCCACGCCGGTCCGCCTCGCACCAGCCGGCGCGCTGACCGTCCGCGCTCCAGACGACGAGATCGAGGCGTGCCTCGAACTCACCAAGATCACGTGCCGTGTGGTTCAGGTCGACCAAGCGAAACGGCGTCACCGAGGGGACGCTCTCGAGCGCGGAGGCGGGTAGCCCGTACGCGACCCGCGCTCCGGTCGGGGCGGGCCAGATCTGGCAGGTCGTCTCGATGCGCGGAAGCGGAAACTCGATGCCCGTTCCGACCGAGACCTCACGCAGACGGCACCGGTCGTGGGCGTCCGTGAAGACGAGGGACCCGGGTGCCGCAACCGAGGGGAACCCGCGCGCATTGCCGTCGATGCTCGCAGTGGCTGTATCGCCGTAGACCTGCCGGTCACCGTCCGCGCGAGTGGTGGAGCGTCCCCCCGTGTCGGAGCCGGCCCCGCTTCGAAGCGCATCCACGGCCGCAAGGCCGCCGATCAGGACGACCGCTGCGACGATGGCGAGATCACGGGGTTTCATTGTGCCCCGGCTATAATGCGCGCTTCTTGATGGTCGAGAATCAAACGACGGCGGAAATCGATCCGACGGAATTCGACGGCGACGTCTGGACGAGAGGTCCCGACGGCGAGCTGATTCCGAACTACGAGTCGACCTTCCCGATCATCAACGAGGGCGAAGTCGTGAGCGGGAAAGTTGTCCGCGTCGACAAGGACGAGGTTCTCGTCGACATCGGCTACAAGTCCGAGGGCGTCATTCCCGTCTCCGAGCTCTCGATTCGCCGCTCGGTCGACCCCTCGAGCGAGGTCCAGATCGGCGACGAGGTCGATGCGCTCGTGATGACGAAGGAGGATGCGGAGGGACGGCTCATCCTCTCGAAGAAGCGCGCCCGCTTCGAGATGGCCTGGAAGCGGATCGAGCGCGCCGCCGAGAGCGGCGAGCCCGTCGACGGGACGGTGATCGAGGTGGTGAAAGGCGGCCTGATCCTCGACCTCGGCGTTCGCGGGTTCCTTCCTGCCTCGCTGGTCGACATCCGCCGCGTTCAGGACCTCGACGAGTTCATGGGCAAGCAGCTCCGCTGCAAGGTCATCGAGCTAAACCGGAGCCGCAACAACGTCGTCCTCTCCCGCCGCGCCGTCCTCGAGGAAGAGCGGAAGGAGATGCGCCAGGCGATCCTCGACCGGCTCTCCGCCGGCGACGTCGTCACCGGGACGATCTCGAACATCGTCGACTTCGGGGCGTTCGTCGACCTCGACGGGATCGACGGCCTCATCCACATCTCTGAGCTTTCGTGGAGCCATGTGAACCATCCGTCCGAGCTGCTCGAGATCGGCCAGGAGGTCGAGGTCAAAGTCCTCGACATCGATCGCGAGCGCCAGCGCATCTCGCTCGGTCTCAAGCAGACCCAGAGCGACCCGTGGCAGCAAGTCGTCGACGCGTACGACGAGGGCGACGTGGTCGAGGGGAAGGTGACGAAGGTCGTCACGTTCGGCGCGTTCGTGGAGATCCTTCCGGGTGTGGAAGGTCTCGTCCACATCTCCGAGCTCGCGCAGCACCATGTCGAAAATCCGCGCGAGGTCGTCTCGCAGGACGACCCCGTGAAGGCCAAGATCATCGAGATGGACGCCGAGCGCAGGCGTCTGTCGCTCTCGCTGAAACGCGTCGGCCCGGAGGAGGGCCTGCGCGGGGACAGCGCGCCGCTCGGCCTCTCGGAGGAGGTCTTCGCGGACGGCGTCGAGCCGCAACCCGAGGCTCGATCAGCGGAGCCCGATGCAAGCTCGACGGACGAGGTGGAGGCGCAAGCCGAGCCCGAGCC
>JACCYG010000088.1 GCA_013696595.1 Actinomycetota bacterium
CATCCGCTCCGTCGGGGAGCACCCGAGAGCGGCCGACACCGTTGGGATATCCGTGTACGGCATCCGCTACGCGGCCGTCGTGGCCTCGGGGGTGCTAGCCGCTCTGGGCGGAGCCTTTCTCTCGATCGGCTTCGTCGGCAGCTTCGCCGAGAACATGACGGCCGGCCGGGGCTTCATCGCCCTCGCGGCGGTCATCTTCGGCAAGTGGCGACCGGGCTGGGCGTTTGCCGCGACGCTCCTCTTCGGCTTCGGTTTCGCCCTCGCGATCCCGCTCCAGCGCGAGGCAGATATCTCCGAGAACCTGATCTCGACCTTTCCCTACATCCTCACGCTCGTCGCGCTCGTCGGAGTCATCGGGCGCTCGGTTCCGCCGGCGGCGGTCGGCAGGCCGTACGTCAAGCAGTAGCAGTAGGCTCGGGTCCGGTGCGGAACGGCTACGCGGTCTCGGCGCTCATCGTCGCCTTGCTCTCGATCGGCGTCCTCGCCGGGGCAGGCGCCGTCGCGGAGGTCCGGCCGAAACTGGACTATCTCCAGGCGGCGGCCGCGGTCCCTGTGACGGTGCTCCTCGCACTCTTCGCGCTCTCGCTCGCGAGCCGCGCGGGGGCGGTGCACCAGCGTACGCTCGGGCGCGCCGGGGGAGCCCGGCTCGCGCGGTTTGCGCGGGGCCTGGCGGTTCTTGCGCTCCTCCTCGCCGCCACAGCTGCGCTCGCGCTCGGGGTCTTCGGACTTCTCGTTCTCACGGACTAGTCGCCGCCGTCCCGGAAGGCTGGCCGATCCGGTCAATCCTGAAGTTGTAGGGGGCGACCGTTACAATCCCCGCTTCGTGTTCGAAATCGGCAACAGCCTGCGCGAAGCGCGGCTTCGGCAGGGGCTGGATTTTCCTCGTGTCGAGGCGGATACGAAGGTCCGCGGCAAGTATCTCGAGGCACTTGAGGCCGAGCGCTTCGAAGTGCTCCCGGCCGAGACATATGTCAAGGGCTTCCTGCGGACCTACGCCGAGTACCTCGGCCTGGACGGCCAGCTCTACGTCGACGAGTTCAACTCGCGTTACGCGAGCGCCGAGGAGCCGCTCGTCGCCGCGAGCCCGCCGCGCCGCTCGAGGTCACGGGCCTCGGAATCGAGCTTCGTCGTCGTCGCCCTCGCAGGCATCGTCGCAGTGACCCTTCTCGTGGTCGTCGCGTTCGCCTTCAACAACGGCCCGGGCACCGACCCCGCCGCAGAGCTCGGCAAGGACCGGACGACCACGGAGGGCGCCCCAACGGCTTCGACCGACACGGCGCCGATCGGTTCGGCTTCTCCCACGCAGACCAAGCTCGCGCGGCTCGTGCTGACGGCGGCCCGGGGGGATTGCTGGGTCCGGGTGCACAAGAACTCGGCCACCGGTGAGCTCGTCTACTCGGGGACGATGGAGGAAGGCCAGACCCAGCGGTTCGTGGCGCGCCGCCTCTGGATCACTCTCGGGAACGCATCGGTCCTCGACGCGAAGCTGAACGGAAAGCGGGTCGTCAACTTCCCGATCGCGGAGACCGTCGTCGTCACGTCCGAGGGCGTCCGGCCGCAGGCTTGAGCGCCCGTCCGCGGGCCTTCGTCCTCGTCACCGGAAGCGAGCTCGTTCGCGGTGGACGCCGCGACGAGAACGGTCCTTTTCTTGCACGTCAGCTGACACGTCTCGGTCTCGAGCCCGCTCGCGTCGTCACCGTCGGCGACGGAGCCGATGAACTTGCCGCGGCCCTGCGCGAGGGCCTCGAGGCGGATCTCTGCGTGACCTCCGGCGGCCTCGGCCCCACGCACGACGACCGCACGATCGAGCTCCTCGCCCAGGCGGCGGACCGACGCCTTGCCGTCGATTCCGAGCTCGAGCGGGAGATCGAAGCCGTGTCGCGGAGGGGCGCCGCCCGGATAGGACGCGCGTACGCGGATTTCTCCGCCGGCGTCCGCAAGCAGGCCTCGATTCCCGAGGGCGGCGTGTCCCTTGGCCTGGCGGGGACGGCGCCTGCAGTTCTTTTCGAGCACGACGGCAGGGTTGCCGTTGCGCTTCCGGGCCCGCCCGGAGAGCTGCAACGGCTCTGGCCGGCCGCGCTTGGGAGCGACCCGGTGCAGGGC
>JACCYG010000098.1 GCA_013696595.1 Actinomycetota bacterium
AATCTGATTCGCGCGAGCCAGGAACGAGCCGGCAGGCCCCTCGCATTGATCGCCGACCTTCAGGGGCCGAAGCTTCGGATCGGGAAGCTCGCGCAGCCGCGCGAGCTCCGGAAGGGCGACGAGGTCACCGTCGTTCCCGAGGGTGCCGACGACGGCGGACTACCGGTGAGCCCGCCGGTCCTCTCGGAGGTTCTGCGCCCCGGCCATTACGTCCTGATCGACGACGGACTCGTTCGCCTGCAGGTCGAGGCGGTCAACGGGGGAACCGTGCGCGCGACCGTCCTCGCCGGAGGGACGGTGAGCTCGAACAAGGGCGTGAACGTCCCCGGCGTTCCGCTCCCGGTGCCCTCCGTCACCGAGAAGGACAAGTCGGACCTCGAGTTCGCGCTCGGCGTCGGGATCGACTACGTGGCGCTGTCGTTCGTCCGCTCGGCGAACGACGTCAGGCAGCTGCGTGAGCTCCTCCACGCGGCCGGGTCGACGGCTCTCATCATCGCGAAGATCGAGAAGGCGGAGGCCGTCGACGACCTGGCGGGAATCCTGCGCCTGGCGGACGCCGTCATGGTGGCGCGAGGTGACCTCGGCGTCGAGATCGGCCCGGCCGAGGTTCCGCTCGTCCAGAAGCGGATCCTCCTGGCGGCGCTCGCGCGCGGGAAGCCCGCGATCACCGCCACGCAGATGCTCGAGTCCATGCTCCAGCATCCCGAGCCGACCCGCGCCGAGGCGAGCGACGTCGCGAACGCGATTCTCGACGGCACCTCGGCGCTCATGTTGTCGGGCGAGACGGCCGTGGGAAGCTTCCCGATCGAGAGTGTCGAGACGATGGACAAGATCGCCCGCGCGGTCGAGCCGAGCGTCGGGTACCGGCACGAGCTGAGCCGGGACGAGGACGATCCCTTCACGACGGTGGGCGAGGCGATGTCGAACGCCGCGTGCGACATCGCCGAGGTGCTCGACGCAGCCGCGATCCTGGTCCCGACGTACAGCGGGCGAACGGCGTCGGCGGTCGCGCGCCACCGGCCGACGCGGCCCGTGATCGCGGTGACGCACAAGCATCATGCCGCGCAGCAGCTCGCGATCGAGTGGGGAATCGTTCCGACCGAGATCAGGGAGTGCGCCGACGTCGAGGAGCTCTGGGCGCGGACGCTCGAGGCCGCGCGCGAGACCGGCATCGTGGCTCCCGGAGACCGGGTCGTGATCACGGCCGGTACGGCGGTCAACGTCCCCGGCACGACGAACCTGATCAAAGTCGAGACCGCCTAACTTCGGGAGGAGCGGGCCGCCGCCGGTCGAACAACCGACGGCCATGGCTCGCCGACGACGACCGTCCCGCTCCGCGCTCGCCCTCCGCTGGTTCGGCGCCGCCCTCCTCGTGCTGATCGCCGTCGCCTACGTCCAGCCTCTGCGCGCCTATCGCCAGGCTGGCGCGGAGCTCTCGGAGCGAAAGGCGGGCGTCGCCGCACTCGAACGAGAGAAGAAGGGGCTCGACGAGCGCCTCGCGATCGCCCGAAGTGACCAGTTCATCGTCCGGGAGGCGCGAAAGCTCTCGCTCGTTCGCCCCGGCGAGCGCCTCTTCATTGTCACCGGTCTCGGAGGCAAGCCCTGACCCGGACGATCACCGTTCCTTTCGCAGCCGAAGGGGGCCCACCGTCGAGACATGATTTCCCTCGTGCCGGGATACGATGATTCGGTGGAGGACCGAGAAGTCGTTTCCTGGCAGCTCGGCCGCCCGGCCCGCGCCTTCACGCGCGTTGCGGTCCGTTGTGCGCACGGCTTTCCGGCGGTCACGGAGCAGGCGCCGTTCGATTCCGACGGACAGCCGTTTCCCACCACGTACTACCTGACCTGCCCCTGGCTCGTCAGCGCCGTCTCGCGCGTCGAGGCGGCGGGCGGCGTCAGGCGCTACGCCGAACGGGCCCGGTCCGATCCTGTTCTCGGAGAGAGCCTCGCGCGCGCCGACGCAGAACAGCGGAGCATCCGTCCCGAGCTCGACGTCGGGATCGGAGGAACGCGCCGCGACGGCGCGGTCAAGTGCCTACACGCGCACGCCGCGTTCGCCCTCGCGCGGCCGGGGTACGAGCTCGGAGAGCGGATACTCGCGGAGGCCGGGGAGCGCTGGTGCCCCGACGGGCGCTGCGCGAAGGCCGGCTGATGCTCGAGACGGCGCGCTATCAATGGGCGGAAGGCGCCCGGAGGCTCGAAACCGAACGCTTGGAGGGCGCGCGCTACAGGCAGCTCGCAGCACTTGTAGACGCGGTCGTGAACGAGCTTCGACGGCGCGTCGGGCAGACGTTCACCCTCGCCGATCTCGCGGCGCACTACGGTGGCGCGGAGGACTGGGTGCGCGACGTCGTCCTCCGCGAGGCCGACCCCCGCGCGCGGGCCGGTATCCGGGACGTGACGCTCGTCCAGGACGCGGCGTTCGGGCGTTATGCGCTCGGCGCAAGCGATTACGAACCTTGAGCCCGACCGGACCGCCGCGACCGGGCATCTTCTACGAGCCGCGCGGCCGTGCACGACTCGACGCGCGACGCACGCGCCGCCGGCGAATCGGACTCTGGGTTGCCAGGGCGGCTCTTGCTGCCGCTGTCTTCTTTCTCGGCGTGGCGCTCGGACGAGCCCTCGAGGAAACGCCGCGGCCGGGCGGGACACAGACCCTCATTCGAACGCTCGAGCCCGAAACGCTTCCGCCGGTGACGCGAATCCTCACGGTTACGACTACTGTCCCTTAGGGAAGAAAGGAAAAGGTTGTTCCATTCTTGCGGAAGACGAGGCTATGGCGACTGACCGAGAAACGCGCGGCGTGGGCACGAGCGTGCCCGCCGACCCCGACTGGCTGACCCTCGGGCAGGCGGCGAAATACCTGGGCGTCGCGCAGAGCACGATTCGGAAATGGTCCGACGGGGGGCGGCTCACGGCGTTCTACACGCCGGGCGGGCACCGCCGCTTCCGCCGCGGCGACCTCGACGCGTTCGTCGGGAGCTCACGCGGCGCCGGACGGACTCGTCCGCTGGTCCTGATCGTGGACGACGACGCTGATCTGCGGGAGCTCCTCCGCACGAACCTCGAGTCCGAGGGGTATCTGGTCCGAGAGGCTGCGAGCGCACAGGAGGGCCTCGAGGCTCTCGACGAGGAGCCGCCCGATCTGATCCTCCTGGACGTGATGATGCCGCACGTCGACGGCTGGGAGATGCTGCGGCGCGTCCGCGAGCGTCACGGAGTCGAGGCCATCCCGGTTGTCATGTTCAGCGGAAAGATCGCCGAGGACGAAGCGGCCGCGGCCGAGGAAGCGGGGGCGCAGGCGTTCATCGGAAAGCCGTTCGACCCGGAGCAGCTGCTCGCCTCGACGAAGCAGCTCTTGCGCGCGTAGACCGCGGCGCCTTCGTCTGGGTCGTCGAGCACCGTGTCGGGTGGCTCGACCCGATCTTCATTGCGCTCAGCGTCGTCGGGTACGCCGGCCTCCTCTGGGTCGCCCTCGCGCCGGGCCTCGCCCTCTGGACGAAGCGCAGGATCGTTTCCACGACGGCGCTCACCGCCGGCTGTGTCTGGGCGACCGACCTGATCACGGTCGTCGTCAAGGCCGCGGTCGATCGACCACGGCCCTTCTCGACCGTTCCCGAGGCGGATCCGCTCTTCGGCGGGACAATGGGCAGCTCCTTTCCGTCCGGCCACGCCGCGACGGCGTTTGCGGGCGCGGTCATCCTCGCCGTCCTGGTTCGGCGCGCGGTTCCGCTCCTGCTCGCACTGGCCGTCCTTGTGGCCTTCTCTCGCATCTACCTCGGCGTCCACTACCCGCTCGACGTTCTCGGAGGAGCGGCGATCGGCGCGGCGCTCGCGCTCGCGCTCGCCTATGCGCTCAGAGCTCTTCCGAGGCCTTCAGAAGCCCGGCGACGATCAGGAGGAGCGCAGCCGCCAGACTGAGCCAGATCCCGATCGAGCGGCCAAAATCGGCGTAATCGTCGGGAATCGCGATCAGCCCGATGAGCGCGAGGATGGTCGCGATGAAGCCGAGTGCCGCAATCACCATCCCCACCGGAACCGTGGGCGGAAGCTCGAAACCGGCGGCGCGAAGCGCGAGGAACGCGAGGACCGCGATCCCGACGACGAGCACGAACTTCCCGACGAGGCCGGTGTGCCATGCGAGCGCCGACAGCCGGAGGCCGTCGACCTCGCCCGAGTACCAGCCCATGAAGGAGCTCAGCGTGTAGATGACGCCGGCGACCCACGCAAGCCCTTCACCCGGCGTCCAGAAGCTCGCCGAAGGCGTGCGGCCCGCCCGGGTCGGAACGCGAAAGGTCATAGCCCGAAGAGAGCCTGGATCTGGTCCCAGATCGTGAGGCCCAGGAACACCGTCACGAAGAGAAGAAAGACGAGAAGAACGAGGAAGCGCCTGCGCGCGCGTGTGCGCTCGAGCTTGTGCCCGACGCGCGCCCGCCGTCTCGCGCGTTCACGAACGAGCGCGCGCTCGACGCGCGAGGACTGCCGCACGACTCGCTGCGCGGCCGCTCGACGGGGAGCCGGGGCAGGCATCGGAGGTGGATTCTTTCCTCTCGGGCAGGCGAGCGCAAATGGAGAAGTGCGTCTTGAGAAGGCGAGCGCGTCCGCTCACTCGCGCCGCGAGGCCATAATCGAGGGGTGATTTCTCCGCCCGAGACGGCGCTCGGCCCGGCTTCGGCCGAAGACGCGGGCGCTCTGGAGGCGCTCGTGGCCGGCGCGCGGATAGTGCTGGACCGGCGCCCCGTCGCCGAGGCGTTGGTCGCAATCGCCCGGGCGGCGGCGGACGCGACCGGGTCGGAGGCCGCGATCGTGCGCGTTGGATCTGAGGACGGCGACCTCGTCGCGCGGGCTGTTCACACGCGCAGCGCCGCCCTCGCCTCGGAGCTCGAAGGTTCGCGTCTCGCAGCCTCGGACACCCCGTACGAAGAGACTGACTACGCGACGCGTGGGAACGGATCTGCGCCTCCGGCGATCCGCCGCGCCGCGGCACGCTCCGGCGCCGACGCAGTTCGCCTGGTGCCGGTGGTGATCGACGGAGCAGTCGAGGCGACCATCGAGCTCTACCGGCGCGGCGATGGGTTCTCCGCACGCTGGAAAGCCCTCGCGCGCCTCGCTTCGGCCCACATCGGGCTCGCGCTCGAGCTCGAGCGCGCCATCGAGGTCTCGGAGGCCGCCTCGCAGCGGTTGCGGACGTCGCTCGAGCTCGCCGGCGACGCACTCGCGGCCGGCTCGGATGAGGTCGAGGCGGCCGAGGAGATCGTGCGCCTCGCGTGCGACGCAACGGGGGCGAGCCGGTCGCTGCTCTGGAGGATCGAGGCGGAGGGGCGGGCGTCCTTTCTTGCGGCGCACGGGTTCGACGGCGATCCCCCCGACCTCGACGTCGCCGCAGAGGCCGTCGGTCGCGCGGTCGAGCACCGGGGCGACGGGGGAGGCGCGGGCGATGCGCCGGCCGTCGAGACGGCGCGAACGGTCCTGCTCGGGGAGCCGCCCGTCGGCGCGCTTCAGCTCTTGTTCGAGCGCGAAGCGCCGGACGAGGACGGCGAGCACCTGTCTGCGTTCGCGGCCCGTGCGGCGGTTGCGCTACGGCGTACGCGTCGCGCGCAGCTAGTCACTCTCGCGCTCAGGCGTTCTCAGACGATCGTGGCGGTGATCAGCCAGGCGATTGCTCGCCTTTCCCTGTCGCACACGCTCGAGACGGCGGTCGAGCGAATCTCCGAGCTGACGGCGAGCGCACATGTCGCGATCTATCTCCGCGAGGGAGGGCGCCTCGGCGTCGCGGCGGCGCGCGGCCTCGAGCATCCGCACCTCGACCTCGCCGAGCGCTTGCTGGAGATGGCGCTCGGTCCCTTCCGGGGACGCGGATTTCTCTTCATTGACGACATGACTCGCGACTCGCGACTCGCGGGCCTCGAGGAGGTTCTCGTCCAGACCGGTGTCCGCCGCGCGCTCGTCGTGCCGCTCGTCGTGCGGGACGAGGTCATCGGCGCCCTGGCCGTGTACAAGACGCGCCCGCGGCCCTACCGCGTCGGGGAGGAGGGCCTGCTCATCGCCCTCTCGAGCCAGCTTGCGGTCGCGGTCCAGAACGCCCGCCTCCACGAGCGCACGAAGGAGCTCGGCGCGGTGCTCGAGCGCACGCTCGCCTCCGAGCGGAAGGCCGCCCGCCAGCTTCGGGGGCTCTTCCAGATCTCCCACTCGTTCACGCGGAGCCTCTCGCTTGAGGCCACGCTCGACGCCGTCGCGAGGACGATGGTCGAGCTCCTCGACCTCGATGCAGCCGCAATTCGAATGCCAGACGGGCGGGGCGAGCAGCTCGTGCCGCGCGCGATCTACGTCGCCGATCCCGCTCTTCGTGAGGCGGCCGGGACGCTTCTCGCGCGACCTCAGGACCTGAGCTCCCCGTTCGTCCGTGGCCTGGTCGAGTCCGGCCGCCCGGCCTTCCTGTCCGCGCGCGACGCGCTCGGCGCCGACGGCGACGATCTCCTCGCGCCGTTCCTCCTCAAAGGGTCGACGGCCGCCGTCCTCCCGATGGCGACGCCCGGCGAGGTCCTCGGCGTGCTGACCCTGCTGTCCCTCGACCCCGCGAGGCCGCTCGACGAGGAGACGGTCGAGACCGCGATGGCTGTGACCGCCCAGGCCGCGCTGGCGATCGACAACGCGCGGCTCTACCAGCAGCAGCGGGACTTCGCGGAGACGATGCAGCGCTCGCTGCTTCCGCGGGAGATCCCGAGCGTCCACGGCCTCGAAGTCGGGCACGTCTACCAGTCGTCCGCGCGGGTCGACGTCGGCGGGGACGTCTACGACTTCCTCTCGCTCGAGGACGGGCGGCTCGCGGTCATCCTCGGCGACGTCACCGGAAAGGGAATCCAGGCCGCGGCCGACATGGCGATGGCGAAGTTCTCCTTTCGCGCGCTCGCGCGCAGCTATCCGGATCCGCCCGACTTCCTCACCAAGGCGAACGAGGTCGTGATCGAAGAGATCGCGGTCGGAAAATTCATCACGATGGTGTACGCGGTCGTCGACCCTGAGACCCACGAGGTGGCCTATGCGAGCGCCGGCCATCCCCCGGCGCGGTTCGTCGCCGCGAACGGAAAGGTCTCGACCCTGTCGGCGTCCGGCCTCGCGCTCGGAATCGAGACCGCGCAGGAATATCCGGCGGAACGCACGAGGCTCGATCCGGGAGCGTCGGTCGTTCTCTTCACGGACGGTCTGATCGAGGCGCGGCGCGAGGGCGACTTGTACGGCGAGGCTCGCCTCGACTCGTTCCTCTCCGAGCACGCCGGCCTGCCCGCTCAAGAGCTCGCCGAAGCTCTCCTCGCCGATTGCCAGGCGTTCGCCGGCGGCGAGGTAGCCGACGACTGCGCCGTCGTCTGCCTGCGGCTGGCAGCCTGACGGGCGCTAAATGACGGAAGCGAGCGCCGCACCAGCCGTCTCTTCGCACGTTGTCAGCCGCACTCGACTCGGAGTCGTGGTGTTCACCGGAGGCGCGGGCACGCTCGCCACCGAGATTGCCGCCTCCCGCCTTCTCGCACCCTACTTCGGAAGCTCGACGATCGTCTGGGCGAACATCATCGGGCTGATCCTCGTCTATCTCTCGGTCGGCTACTGGCTCGGAGGGAAGCTCGCGGATCGGAGGCCCGAACCGCGGCTTCTGGGCGCGATCGTCCTCGTCGCGGCCCTCTTCATCGCCGCGACCCCATTCGTCGCGCGTCCCGTTCTCGATCTCGCGCTCGAGGGCCTGGACGCGGTCGACGTAGGCGCCGTTGTCGGCTCGTTCTTCGCTGCGCTCGGTCTCTTCGCCGTGCCGGTGACCCTGCTCGGAGTAGTCTCGCCGTTCGCGATCCGGCTCGCGATCCAGGACGTGGGGGAGGCCGGCACGGTCGCCGGCCGCCTCTACGCGCTCTCCACCGTCGGGAGCATCCTCGGAACGTTTCTGTCGGCGATCGTGACGATCCCACTGCTTGGGACGCAGCGCACGATGCTCGGCTCGGCGGCGCTCCTCGTCCTCGCCGCGGCTCTCCTCCTCGGCGGCCGCTGGCAGCTTCTGACGCTCGTCGTGGCGGGGCTGCTCTTCATCCCCGCGGGCGCGATCAAGGCGACGCCGGGCCTCCTCCACGAGAGCGAGTCGCGCTACCAGTACGTCCAGATCGCCGAGCGCTCGGACGGCTCGCGCGTGCTTCGGCTCAACGAAGGCGTGGCGATTCATTCCCTCTGGCGGCCCGGCACGGTCCTCACAGGAGGCGTCTGGGACATGTTCCTGCTCGTGCCGCCGCTCGTCGAGCGCCCCGTCCAGCGGATGCTCGTGATCGGCAACGCCGGCGGCACGGTCGCACGCGCGTACGGCGAGCTCTATCCCGACGTTCGGATCGACGGCGTCGAGATCGATCCGGAGGTCACCGAGGCCGGGCGCGAATTCCTCGGGCTCGGTGAAAACCCGAACCTGCGCGTGATCGAGGCCGACGGCCGGCCGTACCTCGAGCTCACGGACGAGCGCTACGACGTCATCTTGGTCGACGCCTACCACCAGCCATACATCCCGTTCTACCTCGCGACGAAGGAGTTCTTCGGGCGCGCGCGCGAGCGCCTGACCCCGGGTGGGGTCGTCGCCCTGAACGTGGCCGGCGTCCCCGGGGACGATCGCCTCTCCGAAGCGATTGGAAGCACGCTTCTCGCGGCTTTTCCGCAGGCCTGGCGCTGGCGGCCGCTTCGCTTCAACGAGCTCGTGCTCGCGTTCGACCGGCCGGTCTCGCGCGTGGAGCTCGGTGAGCGCGCCGCCGACGCGCCGGCTGATGTCGCCGCGCTCGTCTCGCTCTTCCGGCAGGACGTGGAGTCCGTCGACAGCGTCGGCGAGCCGCTCACCGATGACCGCGCTCCGGTCGAGTGGTTGACCGACCGGATGATCATCGACTACGTTGCGCGCGGCGGTGAACTAGACGAGGACCTCTTGCCCACCGCTCCGTAGGACGTTCGCCGTCCGCCGCGAAGGAATCGCGGTGCGCCCTCGTCTAACCGCCCATGACACGTAACCGGGAACAATCCGCAACCGTTCGGCGTATACGACCTATGCAGATGCGTGGCATCCTCCTCCTGCTTCTCCTCGTTCTGCTCGCCGCCGTGGTGGCTGTGCCTGCCCAGGCGCAGGACCCGCCGCCGGAGCCCCCGCGCATAGCGGACGGAGTGACGGTCGCAGGCGTCGCAGTCGGGGGTTTGACCGCCAATGAGGCGCAGACCGCAGTGCAGGCCGCGTTCGACCGGCGGCTCCCCTTCCGCTTCCGCACGCGGCGCTGGAGCAAGGCACCCCAGGAGCTCGGAGCGAGCGCGGACGTGGCGGGCGCCGTCGCTCAGGCGCTCGTGGCCGAGCCGGGTGCGGCCCTCACCCTCGCGGTCGCCGTGAATCGCACCACCGTTGCGGCGTATGTCGCCCGCCTCGACCGCTTTTTTTCCCGCCCCGTTCGCAACTCGCAGCTCTCGCTCCGGGACCTCCGGCCGTACTTGACCAGGGCGCGAGCGGGCATCGACGTTCGCCGCTGGGTCATGAGAGTGTCGATCGCCAGCGCTCTTCGCCAGCATCTGCGGACCGTCCTACCGCTCCAGGTTCGATTCATCCTTCCTACGATCACGCGCGCCAACTACGGCCCCGTGGTCGTGATCCGGCGCGGTTCGAGACGGCTCTATCTGTATTCCGGAATGCGCTTCGTGCGGCGCTTCGGGATCGCCGTCGGCATGCCGGCCTACCCGACGCCGCTCGGCCGCTTCCGGATCGTCCTGAAAGAGCGGAATCCGACCTGGAACCCGCCCGACAGAGACTGGGCGGCCGGACTCGACCCCGTCCCGCCGGGACCGGGGAACCCGCTCGGAACACGCTGGATGGGCCTCTCGGCACCGGGCATCGGGATTCACGGCACTCCGACTCCGTCCTCGATCGGCACGGCGGCCTCACACGGTTGCATCCGGATGTACACGTGGGCGGCCGAATGGCTCTTCGAGCGCGTCAGGGTGGGGACGACCGTCTACATCGTCCGCGCCTGAAGCGCGAACGTGACTAGACTCGGTCCCGGCTCATGGCCGGCCGCGTGAAATTGCTCTCGCAAGCGGCCGCCGTCTCGGTGGTCGCGCTCCTCCTCGCACTTCTCGGTTGGCAGGTCGCCGCCGAGGCGAACGTGCGAAGCCTCGCCGACCGCCTGGAGGCGGGCGAGTCGCCCGAAGCCCCCGGCTTCGAGGTGCCGCTCCTGAACGGGGAGGGGTCGATCTCGCTCGCGTCGCTCCGCGGCAAGGCCGTCGTCGTGAACTTCTGGGCCTCCTGGTGCGAGCCGTGCAAGGAGGAGGCGCCGCGCCTCGAGGCAGCCTGGAAGAGGTATCGCGACCGCGGCGTCGTCGTGCTCGGCATCGACGCCCAGGACTTCAGAGGAGACGCGCGCGGATTCGTTGCGCGCTACGGGATCACCTATCCGATCGTGCACGATGGCCCGGGTGCGACGCTCGGCCGCTACGGCGTGACGGGATTTCCGGAGACCTGGTTCGTGGGACGGAACGGGCGTCTCGTCGGCGCGCGGATCCAGGGCCCCGTCAGCGAGGAGGAGCTCGTCCAGGGGATCGAGCGGGCCCTCGAGGCGACGTCGTGACTCGCGCTCTTGCCGTCGTGGGGGTACTCGCGCTCGTGCTCGTTGGTGCGGCCGCTGCGAGCGAGGAGCGCCCGACGCTCGAGGAGCTCGAGCGGGAGCTCATCTGCCCCACGTGTAATACGACGCTCGCGATGTCGAGCTCCCCGATCGCAGACCGGATGCGCGTCTTCATCCGTTCTCGGATCGCAGCCGGGGACACGAAGAGTGAGATCAAGGCGAAGCTCGTAGACGAATTCGGGGAAGAGGTCCTCGCAGCCCCGCCCGCACGCGGGTTCAACGTGCTCGCGTGGGCGCTCCCGATGGTCTTCGCCGCCGTGGCGGCGATCGCGCTCGCGTTTCTCGCCCGCCGGTGGCGCCGTGAAGAGGACGAGCCGATCGAGCCTGACCCGTCCACGAACGGCCGCGCGCCGCTCGACCCCGAGCTCGAGCGGCGTCTGGACGAAGAGCTCGCTCGCTTCGAGGCCTAGCCGGACGAGCTTTCGTGGAAGCGAAGATCGCGCTCGCGTTCGTGGCGGGGCTCTTCTCGTTCGTCACGCCCTGTGTCCTGCCGCTCGTCCCCGGTTATCTGTCGACCGTATCGGGCGCCGCGCCCGGCGCGTCGGGGCGCCGGGTCGTCGCGGCGAGCATTCCCTTCCTCGTCGGATTCACGGTGGTGTTCGTGGCCCTCGGGGCGGCTGCCGCTGCGGCGGGAGGGCTCCTCGACGAGAACCGCCGCGTGGTCATCCAAGTGGCCGGGATCATCGTCGTCGTCCTCGGCTTCGGCTTCATGGGCCTCTTGCCGCTTCCCTTTCTCGAGCGCCTCGCCGCGCCCGGCCTCGTGGAAGGCGCGCGCAGGCGCGGGTCGAGCGCGCTTCTCGGGGCCGCGTTCGGCGTCTGCGCCGCCCCCTGCATCGGGCCTGTGCTCGCGACCATCCTCGCGCTCGCGAGCGACACGAGCACGGTTGCGCAGGGGTCGCTGCTCCTCCTCGTCTACTCGGCCGGCCTCGCCGTCCCGTTTCTCCTCGTGGGGATCGGCTTCGCCCGGACGATGAGCGCATCGCGCTGGCTCCGGGACCGTTACGCCGTCGTCCGGGTCGTGAGCGGGGCCCTCCTCGTCGCGGTAGGCCTCCTCCTCTTCTTCGATCGCTTCTGGTGGTTGAACGTCGCGTTCAACCGGGCGTTCGAGTTCTTCGGAATCGGGGTCTAGCAAGCGCCGGGAATGCCTCGCGGGCGCGGGCGACCTGGCCGAGGACGTCGCTGACATCGAGGCCGCGGTGACGCGGCCGGTAGGGCGCCAGGCGCCGCGCAGCTTTCTCGAGCTGGCGCTCGCAGGCGAGCTCGCGCCCAGTCACGTCCGCGTGGTGCCAGGCAACGGCCACATGGACGAGGCCCTGGAAGAAGTCGCGCTCGTCCGCCCCCGCCGCGCGCCAGGCTTCCTCGAGGGCCTCGTGTGCGGCGAAGAAATCGCCTTCCTCGATCAGCTCGAGCCCGCGCTCGTAGACACGGGCAATGAGGTCGGGCATCGTTGCGACGCTAGCAAACCCTGATTTCAAGCGGCTTGACGTGGTACGCTGACCGGGTCGTGGCGACGATCCTGGTGGCTGGGGTCGACCTCTTCTTCCGGGGAAAGCTCGATGCCCTGCTCGGGGAGAAGCACAAGCTGGTCACGACCGACAGCGTCCACACTCCGGATCTCGTCATCGTCGACATCGCGCGCGTCGATCCCGACGAGGTCGCCGAGGAATACCCGGACATCCCGATCCTCGGCTTCACGAACCACACGGACACCGCCGGCCTTCGTGCGGGGCAGGCGGCCGGGTTCGACCGCGTCGTCGTGAGGTCCGCGCTTGCAGAGCGCGCTCCCGAGATCGTCGACGAGCTCGTCGCGTAGGGCGAGCGCCGCACTAGACTCGGCGCCGATGACGTACATCATCGGCGAGCCCTGTATCGACATCCTCGACAAGTCCTGCGTGGACGTCTGCCCCGTCGACTGCATCCACGAGGCGGACCGGATGCTCGTCATCGATCCCGAGGAGTGCATCGACTGTTTCGCTCCGTCAGAGCAGCTGGTCACCTCGTGGGGTATTCGCTCGTTTGAGGAGCTTGAGAATCAGACTTGCCGTGTGCTGACGGATAGCGGGTTCGAGCCGGCGATCGTGAAGCGATTCGGGCGGAAGCCGCTCGTGAAGGTCGAGCTTGCACCAGCGTTCGAGGAGCGCGATCGCTACGGGGGCACGCGACTCACCACGCGTAACGGGTCGAGGTTCAGGCGCGTCGTGCGCGCCACGCCCACGCACAGCTGGCTCCTCGTCGACGGCGAGCGAACGGGTGCTCTTTCCCCTGGTGAGTTTGTTCCGTCGATGCGGGCGCTTCCGAAGCGTGATTCCGAGAGCTATCGCCTCGGGATCCTGCACGGCTTGGTATTCGGCGACGGCAGCTGGAACAAGCAGGAGATTCGGTCCGGGGAGCATCTCCACTACGTCCAGCTCTACGGAGACAAGGTGGCGAGGTTCAAGGACTTCTTCGATCAGGTCAATTTCTCGCCATGCCTCGACATACATCCCGGCTATGCAGGCACGGGCGTCGTACGCTCGTGCGCCAACCTCAAGCGGCTTCTGCCGGAAACCGCCGATGCGGAATACATCACCGGCTTCATCGACGGCTGGCTCGCCGCCGACGGAGACCCAACCAAGGCGGGCTCGTGGCGGCTGCGGTCGACCGATCACGAAGCGCTCGCCTGGGTTGAGCAGGCGGCCTTGATCGCCGGCTATATCGCGGTCGGTTCGGGTGAGGAGGGCAGCGTCGAGACGAACTTCGGCGTTCGCAGCAGGCCGATCCGCTGGCTGTATCTCGCGACGCGCGACGTGTCTTGGCGCGTGATGAGCGTCGTTCCCGAGGAGGCCGACGACGCCAAGACTTTCTGTGCGGTCGTGCCCCGCAAGCACGAGTTCACGCTGGCCAGCGGTGTCTACACCGGGAACTGCGGTGCGTGCGAACCGGAGTGCCCGGTGGAGGCGATCTTTCCCGAGGACGCGCTCCCGGAGAAGTGGGAGCCGTTCGTGAAGATCAACTACGCGTACGGCGAAGGCATGGACGTCGTGAACCGGCTCGTCGAGGAGTACGCGAACGAGCACGACGTCCAGAACCCGCCGCTCGACCAGCGGTAGACCTCACCCCAACCGGTCGACACCTAGGGCCGTTTTACGCCGGGGTCACGCAGCGGTTGGGGTCAAGGGACGATCAGGCCGGGGTGAGGCGTAGCTCGCGGGGAATGCCGCGCTCAAGGG
>JACCYG010000100.1 GCA_013696595.1 Actinomycetota bacterium
GCGCAAGGTCATCCCGAGATCGTGCTCACAGGGGTCAACCTCGGCTGCTTCCGCGATCGTGAGGCCGGCTACACGCTGCCGCGACTCGTTCGCGAAGCGGGCGAGATTCAGGGCGTCGAGCGGCTTCGGCTCTCGTCGATCGAGGTCAACCATCTGAGCGCCGAGCTCGTGGCCGCCATGGTCGAGACTCCCACCGTCGCCGGCCATCTCCACGTTCCGCTCCAGTCGGGCGACGACCGCGTTCTCGCTGCGATGGGCCGCCGCTACACGGTCTCGACCTATCTACGGCGCGTCGCGCAGGCTGAGGGGTTCAACCTGACGAGTGACGTCATCGTCGGCTTCCCCACTGAGGACGACCACGCGTTCGAGAATACGCTGCGGACGGTGGAGGCGGCCGGGATCACCAAGGTCCACGTCTTCCCGTATTCGCCTCGCCCCGGTACGAAGACGGCCGAGGCCGACCCGGTTCCGGCCGCGGCAAAGAAGGAGCGGAGCGCGCGGCTTCGTGCGGCCTCCGATGCGGCGTGCCGGCGTCGCTGGCACGAGAAGCTCGGTTACGAGGAGATGGTGTTCGTCGACCGGCCGGGACGGGGCTACGGCGACGACTACACGCCGTGGCTCGTCGATGCGCCCGTGGGCGACTTTGTTCGCGTGCGCGCACGCGCGGTTGTCGAGGAGGGGATTCTCGGTGTCGCAGCCTGAGTGCCTCTTTTGCAAGCTCGTCCAGGAAGGCGACCACGTGCGCAAGGAGGACGGCTTCGTCGCGATCCGCGACATCAATCCCAAGGCTCCGGTCCATCTGCTCGTGCTTCCAGAGCGGCACGTCACGAGCTTTCGTGAGGTGAGTGAGTTTTCGGCAGAGGAGTCGAAGCGGATGCTCGAGTTCGTGTCCGAGACTGCGCGCGAGGCCGGGCTCGACGACTACCGCGTGGTCGTGAACGTCGGTGAGGGCGGCGGTCAGACGATCTTCCACCTCCACTGGCACGTGCTGGGTGGGAAGATCGGAGGATTGGAGTGAGCCTGATCGGGCGTATCGAGGACGAGCTCAAGAGCGCGATGCTCGCGCGCGACCGCGATCGCGCGGACGCGCTCCGGCTCACCCTCGCGGCGCTTCGATCCGCCGAGAAGGAGATCCAGCGGCCCCTTCAGGACACCGAGGAGCTGCAGGTGCTTCAGCGGGAGCGCAAGCGCCGCACCGAGGCGGCTGAGGCGTTCCGCTCCGCCGGGCGTGAGGAGCAGGCGGCCAAGGAGGAGCACGAGCTTGCGGTCATCCAGGAGTTCATGCCCGACCCGATCGAGGAGGACGAGCTCGAGCAGATCATCGACAACGCGATCGCGGAGACCGGCGCAACGTCGATGGGCGATCTAGGGCGGGTAATGGCCGACGTCATGCCGCAGGTCTCCGGGCGAGCGGACGGTTCCATGGTCAGCCGCCTCGTGCGCGAGAAGCTCGCGTAGGCGCTTCACGCGCCAGGGCAGCCTGCTTCGGATCGTCACGCTCCAGCGACGAAGTAAGCGCATCCAGCGTGCCACCCGGGCGCTTTTCCGGAGTACGCTGACCGGAAGGGGGTAACCAAGGGGGTCCCCCGGGGGCAACTCCGCGCGAGTAACTAATCGGCTTCCGGGTCGAGTGCTGCCCGCAGGCCTCCGGAGGTTTCACCGCAGAAACGCCAACTACACTTCGACTCATTGCAAGAAGTCCTTTCGGTCTCCAATGAGGTCGCGGCCGAGCTAGCGACGATCGACGATGCCGTCCTCAGCGCGCTTCGCGATCGCCTGGGATGCGACGTTCTCCTCCGGGGCAACCGCCTCACGCTCGACGGCGACCACGAGAAGGTCGGCGACGCCCGTCTCGTGATCGACGAGCTCGTCGAGCTCGTCGAGGGCGGACACGCGATCGGTGCCGGCACTGTTGATGCCGTGCTCGCGGCGCTCGACGAGTCCCGTGACCTGCGCGACGTCTTCGAGGACGTCGTCTGGCGTCACCGCGGCAAGAAGATCACGCCGAAGACGGTCAACCAGAAGCACTACGTCGATGCGATCCGGCGCTGCACGATCACCTTCGGAATCGGCCCAGCCGGAACCGGCAAGACGTACCTGGCGATGGCGCTCGCGGTTCAGGCCCTCCACGAGCGGAAGGTCAACCGCATCATCCTGACCCGCCCCGCGGTGGAGGCCGGGGAGCGGCTCGGCTTCCTTCCCGGCGACATGCTCGCGAAGGTCGACCCGTACCTCCGCCCGCTCTACGACGCGCTGTACGACATGCTCGACGCGGATCGCGTGAGCTCGTACATGGAGAAGGGCACGATCGAGGTCGCGCCGCTCGCCTTCATGCGTGGCCGCACGTTGAACGACTCATTCGTGATCCTCGACGAGGCCCAGAACACGACGCCCGAGCAGATGCACATGTTCCTGACGCGCCTCGGATTCGGCTCGAAGATCGTCGTCACCGGCGACGTCACACAGGTCGACCTGCCGCGCGACCAGGCCTCCGGACTGGTGCGGGTCCGCCAGATTCTCGGAGCCGTCGACGGGATCCAGTTCATCGAGCTCGGAAACCAGGACGTCGTGCGCCACGTACTGGTGCAGCGGATCGTCGAGGCCTACAAGCGTCACTCCGAGCAGTCGACCAACGGACCGGGCCCGTGATCGCGGTCGAGATCGACAATCGAAGCGGCGCGGCAATCGACGAGCGCGCGATCGTGGCCGTCTGTCGTACGACGCTGGCCGCGGAGGGAATCGAGGCGGGCGATCTGGGAGTCGCCTTCGTGCCACCTGAGGAGATGCGGGCTCTGAAGCGCGAGCACCTCAGGATCGACGAGGCAACCGATGTGCTCTCCTTCCCGATCGACGGCCGCGACGAGCTGCCCGGCGGCGTTCCTCGCCAGCTCGGTGACGTGGTGGTCTGCCCGCAGGTCGTCGGCGACGACTGGCGCTGGCCGCTCGTGCACGGCCTCCTGCATTTGCTCGGCTACGAGCACGGCGACGCAATGACCCGACGTGAGCGGGAGTTCGTCACATGATCACCCGTCGCGCACGCGAGGAGACACCGCCCGAGTTCGTGGAGCCGGACTTCGAGCCCCTTCCGCCCGCCCTCGATCCGGCGAAGAAGCGCGAGCACTCCCTCCTCCAGAGCTTCAACTACGCGATCGAGGGCGTCATTCACGTTCTCCGGCGCGAGCGGAACATGCGTGTTCATTTCGCGCTCGCGACGGTCATCCTCGTACTCGCCTTCACCTACGACGTCACGAAGGTCGAGCTCATGGCCCTCCTCATTGCCATCTCGTTCGTCCTGATCGCCGAGATGGTCAACACGGCGATCGAAGAGATGATCGACCTGGCGATGAAGTCGTACGATCCGCGGGCGAAGGTCGCCAAGGACGTGGCCGCGGGTGCCGTCCTGATCTCATCCGCCGTCGCCGCGACGATCGGCTACCTCGTCTTCGTCGACCGAATCCGCGCGCCGACGTACCACCTCCTGAACGAGGTGCGCGCGATTCCGGCGAATCTCACGATCATCGCGCTTGCGCTCACCGTCATCGTCGTGATCGCGACCAAAGCGGTCTCGGGTCGAGGGACGCCCCTGCGCGGCGGTCTTCCGTCGGGACACTCCGCGGTCGCCTTCGGCTCCTGGATGGCGATCACGTTCGTGACAGCCGACTTCGCGAATCGTGTCCTCATCTCGACCCTTGCGTTCTTGATGGCCTTCCTCGTCGCCCAGACGCGCGTCGAGTCGGGAATCCATTCGACGACGGAAGTGATCTACGGCGGGCTCCTCGGGACGCTCGTCACGCTTCTTCTGTTCCAGACGCTGACCTAATGCCGTTGACGGACGAGGAGCTTCTTGCCCGGGCCGAGCGAGCGGCCGGCTCGGCCTACGCGCCCTACTCGAACTTCAACGTCGGCGCGGCGCTTCTGCTCCGGAACGGCGATGTCGTCACCGGCGTCAACGTCGAGAACGCCTCGTACCCGCTCGGCATGTGCGCAGAAAGGTGCGCGCTCGCGCGCGCCGTCGCCGAGGGGGCGCGGCCGGGGGGCGTCGAAGCGCTTGCCGTCACGGCCTCACCGTGCGGGGGCTGCCGCCAGTGGCTCCTCGAGTTCGGCGTCGACCGGATTGCATTCATGCACGACGGAGAGCTCCGCGTGCGGGCTCCGGCGGATCTCCTCCCAGACTCGTTCATTCTCTGACGTGAGGAGCGGGTTCGTCGCCGTCGCGGGGCGGCCGAACGTGGGGAAGTCGACGCTCGTGAACTCCATCTGCGGCGGGAAGGTCGCGATCGTCTCCGACAAGCCGCAGACGACCCGCCGTCGGATCACCGGCGTCGCGAACGGCGACGGCTACCAGCTCGTCCTCGTCGATCTCCCCGGTTTCCAGCGGCCGCGCGATCCGCTGACCGAGCACATGCAGCGGACCGTCGATGCGTCACTCGAGGACGTTGACGGCGTCGTCCTGGCCCTCGCGGGCGACGAGAAGATCGGCGCGGGCGACCGGTTCGTCGCCAGGCGCGTCTTCGGCGCCGGGGCGCCCGTCGTGATCGTCCTCAACAAGGTCGACCGTATGACCCCCGCCGACATCGCCGCGCAGATCGAAGCGGCCTCGTGGCTCGGCGAGTTCCACGCACTCCATCCCGTGAGCGCGAAGACCGGTGAAGGAGTCGAGGCGTTGCGCGCCGAGCTAGCGGGCCTGCTCCCGGCCGGGCCGGCGTATTTCCCCCGGGGCGAGCTGACCGACCTTTCCGTCGAAGTCCGGATCGCGGAGCTCGTCCGCGAGCAGGCGCTTGCGCTCACGCGCGACGAGGTTCCGCACGCCGTCACCGTCGAGGTGGAGGAGATCGCTGACGAGCGCGTGACGGCCGTGCTCTACGTGGAGACCGAGTCGCAGAAGGGAATTCTCGTCGGCAAGGCTGGACGTATGATCAAGGCCATCGGCTCGCAGGCCCGTCCCGAGATCGAGCTCGTGCTCGGCCGTGAGGTGTTCCTGGAGCTCAGGGTCAAGGTCCGCCCGAAGTGGCGCCGGGACGAGGCGATGCTCGAGCGGCTCGGAATCTAGGGAGGGGTCGATGGAAGCGGCAACCGGGGATCGTTTCGAGGAGCGGCTGCGCGACTACCTCGTCGAGAGCGCCGAGGAAGGCCGCGCCGTGCGCGTTGGCGAAAAGGAGACGAGCGAGCACGCCGCGATCGTCGCGCGCTATGCCGATCTCTTCACCAGGGAGCAGCACGCGGCGCTCAGGGAGGCCGAATCTGCGGCCTCGGGCGATGAGCGCGAGCGGCTCTTTCGCCTGAGGGAGGCCTGCGAGGGCGGAATCATCTCGCTCGACCTCGCTGAGGCGGACGACGAGCTCCAGAACGCCATGCTGGCCGAGCGAATCGAGTTTCGCGGCGAGCCCCTGCCGCTCAGGGCGGCGCAGGCCCAGGTCGCGGTCCTTCCCGACTACGCGGACCGCGAGGAGCTCGGACGCCTGACCGCGGACGCCTCGGCCGGCTTCAACGACCGGCGGCTCGACCTGCTTCACAAGGGCGAGGCGCTCGAGGCTGAGCTCTCGGGCGAGGCCGATCCGGTGCGGCGGAGCGCCGAGCTCAAGCAAATCGACCTGCACGAGCTCGCCGGCGCCCTCGCCGCGGCGGCCGACCGACAGGAAGGCGCGTTCGCGCAGCTGCGGGGCCGCTGGCTCGACGAGATCCTGGGCGAAAGCCGCGAAGACGAGCCCTCGTCCTACCACGTCGCCTATGTCCGTCGGCTCTCGCCGCTCGCGGACACGTACTCGAAGGAGCGATCGGTCCCGGTCTGCCTCGACGTTCTCGCGCGGCTCGGTTTCGACCTCGCGTCCGACTCGCGGATCCGGCTCGACCTCGACGATCGTCCGCAGAAGAACCCCCGCGCTTGCGTGATCGCCGCCGATCCCCCGGCCGTCGTCCACCTGATCACTCGGGCGCAGGGCGGTCTCCACGACTACCAGGCGTTCCTTCACGAGGCTGGGCACGCGCTGCACTACGCCGGCTGTGACCCCGAGCTTCCGTACACGTTTCGGAAGCTCGCGCGAGACCACGCTCTCACCGAGATCTATTCGTTCCTCCTTGAGTCGGTCACGCGCGAGCCGGGCTGGCACGCCGAGCACTTCGAGCTCCCCGCGGACGAGGCCGAGACGCGTGCGGAAGCGACCAAGTTCCTCGAGGTCCTGCTCTTCCGGCGCTACGCGGCCAAGCTCCACTACGAGCTCGAGGTGTGGTCGGACTTCGAGCACGCGCCCGACTACGCGCCCATGTACGCCGACAACCTCCGAGCGGCGACCGGCTTCCAGTATCGCCCCGACGGCTACCTCGCGGACATGGACGACGGCTTCTACTCCGCCGACTATCTCCGGGCGTGGATACGGACGGCGCAGCTTCGCGCTTACCTCCGCGACGAGATCGGCTCAGACTGGTGGCAGCGGCCGGAGACAGGCGAGTTCCTCCGGAGACTCTTCCACGAAGGGACGAAGCCCTCGAGCGAGGAGATCGCCGAGCGCATCGGCTACGACCCTCTGGACACAGCTCCGCTTCTCGACGAGCTCGTGCCGGCCGCCTAACCCGACGGCGCAGTCGGCCTTCGCGCCTTCGAGGGTTACACTCCGTTCATGGCGCAAGCTCCCGCCTTACCGCGTGGATTCGAGCTTCCGCTCGAGCCGCGGCTGCCCCGGATCGGCTCGGTCGACCAGGTTGCGCTCGAGGAGCGCTCGGCGACGCTGGCCAAGCGGTCGATCAAGCGCGAGGCGAAGCTCTTCGCCCTCGAGCTCGCTGTCCGCATG
>JACCYG010000105.1 GCA_013696595.1 Actinomycetota bacterium
GACCATCATCGTCCTCCAGCGCGGCCCGGTCGGCGATCCGAGTGCGCCCGAGGAGGCCTGCTTCCCGGGCGACAAGGCCCACGAAGCCGCCTTGGCCGGGTGGGACGCGGTTCTCTTCGTCAACCATCACAGGGGCGAAGCGGCGGGAGGCGAGCCCTTCTGCGGTTCGGGTGCGTTCGTCGACGAGATCGTCGCCGTCTGCACCACCCACGAGGCGTTCCACGCGCTCTTCGGTCTGGAGCCACTCGACGCGCCGTGGACCTACCCCGAGGACCTGGCGATCGGGACGATTGGCGCGGAGATCGAGGTCGGGTCCATCTTCGACGGCTGGGGCTACGTCTGGCTCATCGACGCCGAGACGCTCGAGCCGCTCGACACGTTCGCGATCCCGGAGGCACACGATCCGGCGTTCGCGTTCGGCTTCGGCGACCTCTCCGTGCATGAGGTCGCGGTGGATCCGCAGGATCCGTCGCTCGCCTACCTCTCGTACTACGCGGGCGGTCTGCGGGCGATCCAGATCCAATGCGCGGATCCGGAGGACACGAGCACGTGCGAGCTCGTCGAGGTCGGCGGCTACCTCGACCCGGAGGGGAACGACTTCTGGGGCGTGGAGACGTTCGTCGGCGACGACGGAATGACGTACATCCTCGCGAGCGACCGAGACAGCGGTCTCTGGATCTTCCGGGATCCCTAAAGACCCGATCTGATGCGACTACGAGGGGCCGGCGCGAGCCGGCCCCTCGCATACCTAGCGCCGGCGGCCGCGCCGGTACTGCACCTTGTGCCACGACGGCACGGGGGCGACCTCGAGGAGCGCGCGGCCGCCGTCCGGGTCGCGGTAGCCGAAGTCGGCCTTCTCGTCGTCCCAGCTCACCTCGAGCAGGTTCTCCTTCACGCGATGGTCGAGCCAGGCGCTTCGGAAGACGAGCTTCCGCAGCCAGTTCACGAGCGACTCGTCGCGCACGAGCGCGATTCGCTCCCAGTAGCGGATGAGATAGGCGCCGAGAGGGCTGCGCGGCTCCTTGATGCGGCCCTCGACCGTCAGTTCGATCAGGTCGGCGGTTTCCTCGGGATCGAGCTCCCGCGATTCGACGATCCCGAGCCGCACGGCGGCGGCGTTCACGCGCTGCTCGAAGTCGAGGGTGTTAAAACCGAAGCGATATTCCAAATATTCGACGACGTAGTCGTCGCCGGAAACGTAGTTCGCTTCAGGCACGGCCCGAGGATAGCGCCGGAGCAGGGAGCGCCGTCCGAGGCCCTTCGTACCGTGATTGTCGATGTTCGAGGGCACCTGGACGATGCGTCCGTGCCCCCGCGACGAGGTGCGAGCGCTCGCAGGCGAGCTCGGGCTCAGCGAGACGACCGCGAGCGTCCTCGTCCGGCGGGGGTACGCCGACCCGGAAACGGCGAGAGCGTTTCTCGCGGCGGACGGCCCACGCCACGACCCGTTCGCGCTCGGTGACGTCGAGGTCGCCTGCGACATGATCCGCGCGGCGATCGCGGCGGGCCGGCGAATCTGCGTGCACGGGGACTACGACGTCGACGGAATCTGCGCGACGGCGCTTTCGGTCTCGGTCCTGCGAGACCTCGGCGCCGAGGTCGAGTGGCATCTCCCGAGCCGGTTCGAGGAGGGCTACGGGGTCTCGAGCGACACCCTCGCCCGCCTGGCGAGCGAGGACTGCGGCCTCGTGCTCACGGTGGACTGCGGGATCACGGCCGTCGACGAGATCGCGGAAGCCCGCGCGCTCGGGCTCGACGTTATCGTGACCGACCATCACCGTCCCGGCGAGCGGCTGCCGGATTGCCCGATCGTCGCCACGCGGCCTTCCGCCTACCCGTTTCCGGAGCTTTCTGGGACCGGCGTCGCGTACAAGCTCTTCGAGGCCCTCGTCGGTGCGGAGGCGCTCTCGGCGTACGTCGATCTGGTGGCGCTCGCGACTA
The DNA here is from genome assembly GCA_013696595.1 of Actinomycetota bacterium. Lineage (GTDB taxonomy): Bacteria > Actinomycetota > Thermoleophilia > Gaiellales > Gaiellaceae > JACCYG01. Next base: position 1,942 of record JACCYG010000105.1, read on the forward strand.
TCGCGGACGTCGTGCCGCTCGTCGACGAGAACCGGGCGCTCGTTACTACGGGCCTTCGACGCCTGTCGCGGACGACCAGGCCCGGCCTCCGCGCGTTGATGAAAGCCGCGCACGTCGACGCAGGGACCGTCGACGCCGGCTCCGTCGCATTCCGGCTCGCACCGCGAATCAATGCCGCGGGGCGGCTCGGCCATCCGGGCACGGCTCTCGAGCTGCTGCTGACCGAGAGTGGCGAGGAATCAGCCCGTCTCGCCGGCGAGCTCGAGTCGTTGAACCGCGACCGCAAGGCGGTCGAAGACAGGATCCTGCGCGATGCCGTTCGCCAGGTCTCCGACTGGCCAGAGGCCGCGCAACGGCGGCGCGGTTACGTCGTCGCAGGTGAAGATTGGCACCGAGGCGTGATCGGGATCGTCGCGTCGCGTCTCGTCGAACGCTTCCACCGCCCGGTCGTGCTCGTCGCGGGCGGGGAAGACGAATGGGTGGGCTCCGGTCGCTCCATTCCGGCCTTCGATCTCCATGCGGCTCTAGGTGCGTGCTCGGAGCATCTCGTGCGCTGGGGCGGGCACCGCGCCGCTGCGGGGCTCTCGCTCGCCCCGGAAAGCTTCGAAGCGTTTGCGACCGCATTCGCCGATCACGCAGACTCGGTCCTCAGTGACGACGATCTCCGCTCGACACTCGTCGTCGACGCAGTCGTCGACGGCCGCGAGCTCACCCTCGATCTGTGCGAGGAGCTTCGGCAGCTCGCGCCGTTCGGTCTCGGAAATCCTGGCGTGACGCTCCTTGCGTCGTCATGCGAGCTCTCCGAGCTCGGCGCAGTCGGGGAAGGAAAGCATCTGCGGCTCGCCGTCACCGCGAACGGCGCACGCTCGGGCGCGATCGCGTTCGGACAGGGCGCACGACTCGACACGTACCGTCGGCCGGGTTCTTACGACGTGGCGTTCAAACTCGATGCGAACCAGTGGAACGGCATGGTCGCGCCGCAACTCGTCATCAAGAGAATCTTCGAGACGCCGAACCGGTATGTCGATCTGCGTACGCGTTTTGCCGACGAGTGGAAGGCGGGACCGGAGGCATGGAGCGAGGAGGCGAAGCTCGTGTTCGCGGAGCTCGGTCTTCTCGACCAGCCGCTTCGGTGGCGACCTCTCGTCGAGTCGCAGACGTTTCGCGAACTACTCGTGCGCGAACCCACCGAGCTGGCGCGCGCCGCATGACGGTAGGCGACGCGCATGCGTCGCCTACGCGAAGCAGGAGGTTCAGGCACGCTTACGAATGACGTCCGAGCGCGTCTTCACGATGCGCTTGGCATGTGAGTCGACTCGGCCGTCGCCCGGCGGCCGGGATCCCAACGAAGGGAGGCGTAGCGCATTGGCCCGGACAAGGACCACAGGACGAAAGACGAGCACCGCATCGAAGTCGCGGAGCTCGTCGACGTCCAAGAGCTCGACCGCTCAGAAGAAGGCCGCCGGCCGCAAGGGCGGTAAGGCCACAGCTCGCAAGACGGCTGCGCGGAAGACGACAGCACGCAAGACCGGTGCGCGGAAGACGACAGCACGCAAGACCACGGCTGGCAAGACCACCTCGCGGAGCACTTCGACTCGGTCTCGCTCGACCGCGCAGCAGAGAGCCGCCGGCCGCAAGGGCGGTAAGGCGACGGCCCGCAAGACGGCCGCACGCAAGACGGCCGCACGCAAGACGACTACCCGCAAGCCGGCCACCCGCAAGACGACTGCACGGAAGCCGGCAGCCCGCAGGACCACCGCACGAAAGACCACGGCGCGGAAGACAACTGTGCGCAAGCCGGCTCGCAAGACGACTGCGCGGAAGACGACTGCATCGCGGAGCCGCAGCGGTTCGACCACCGGGCGAACGACGGGTCGCTCGACCTCGTCGCGAAGCCGCAGCGGCTCTTCCACCCGGTTGCGCAGCGGCTCGACGACCAAGCGCTCGTCGGGCTCGACGGCGCGCAAGCGTACGACCACCCGGAGCGGCGGCTCTACCCGCTCCAGGAGCCGGACGAGCACGAAAAAGCGGTAGGGGGCTTGGCGCCCGCCTCGAGCGGGCGTCGACCCCGCCTTTTGCGCATCCGGGTGGCCGCTGGGCCCAGGGCTACAATCAAGCCATGAGCCAGGCGGTCCAGGACAGTCCCGCCCAGCGGCATCGCGATCTCCTCGACCGGCTTCTGAACGAGGTCGCGGCCTACAACCCTGATACCGACCGGGAGCTGATCGAGCGGGCGTTCGCGTTCGCGAGCAAGGCGCACGAAGGCCAGCAGCGCCGGAGCGGGGAAGACTTCATCCACCATCCGCTCGGAGTTGCTCGGATCCTCGCCGAGCTCAAGCAGGACGACGCCACGATTGCGGCCGCGCTTCTTCACGACGTTATCGAGGACACAGACACCTCCGTCGAGGACGTCCGCTCGGAGTTCGGCGAGGAGATCGCCGCGCTCACCGAGGGCGTCACGAAGCTGACGCGCATCCGGTTCCAGAGCCGGGAACAGGCGCAGGCTGAGAACTACCGAAAGATGATCGTCGCGATGGCGCAAGATCGCCGCGTCATCGTGATCAAGCTTGCGGATCGTCTGCACAACATGCGGACGATCGAGTACCTCGGGAAGCAGAAGCAACTCCAGAAAGCGCGCGAGACGCTTGAGGTCTACGCGCCGCTCGCGCACCGCCTCGGTATCCACACGATCAAGTGGCAGCTCGAGGACCTCGCCTTCGCGACTCTCCATCCGCGCAAGTACTCCGAGATCCAGTCGATGGTCGCGCAAAGGCGGGCGGACCGAGAGCGCTTCGTCGCCGAAGCGGGCGAGATGCTTGAGCGCGAGCTCGAGAAGGTGTCGATCCCGGCGGACATCTCGGCCCGCGCCAAGCACTTCTATTCGATCTACGAGAAGATGGCCAAGCGCGGCAAAGAGTTCAACGAGATCTACGACCTGACCGCGCTTCGGGTGACCGTCGAGCGCGAGGGCAAGGAGGGCGAACGCGACTGCTACGGCGCGCTCGGAATCATCCACTCCCTCTGGAAACCGATGCCCGGCCGTTTCAAGGACTACGTCGCGATGCCGAAGGTGAACGCCTACCGGTCGCTGCACACGACCGTGCTCGGCCCGGAGGGAAAGCCCCTCGAGATCCAGGTCCGGACGCGCGAGATGCGGGAGACGGCCGAGCTCGGCATCGCCGCGCACTGGCTGTACAAGGATCGCGGCAAGCGCGAAGACCCCGAACGCCTGGCATGGCTCAAGCAGCTCATGGACTGGCAGCAGGAGGAGAGCGATCCGCAGGAGTTCATGCGCGGCTTCCGCACGGCGTTCGACGACGAGGTGTACGTCTTCACGCCGAAGTACGAGCTGAAGGCGCTACCGGCCGGCTCGACGCCGATCGACTTCGCCTACTCGGTGCACACCGATGTCGGGCACAGAACGGTCGGCGCGAAGGTGAACGGCCGCATCGTCCCGCTGCACTACCGCCTCCAGAGCGGCGACACGGTCGAGATCCTCACCTCCAAACAGGCCAGCCGCGGGCCCTCGCGCGACTGGCTCGCACTCGCAGTCTCGTCGCGAGCGCGGAACAAGATCCGCCAGTGGTTCAGTCGGGAGACGCGTGAAGAGACGGAGCAGCGAGGGCGCGAGGCGCTCGAAGGAGCGCTCAAGCAGCACAACCTTCCGTACAAGAAGCTGTCGGGCTCGCCGATGCTCGCGGAGATCATCCGAGAGATGGGCTTCAAGAAAGCCGACGACTTCTACGTCGCGCTCGGGTCCGGGAAGCTCCAGTCCTCGCAGGTCACGAACAAGGTCCTGCACCGGCTCAAGACGACCGAGGTCGCCGAGGAAGAGCTTGTCCCGATCAAGCCGAAGGCACGAAGCGCGGTCGCGTCGCAGAACTTCGGGATCAACGTCCATGGTCTCGAGGAGGTCCTCGTCCGCCTCGCAAAGTGCTGCACGCCCGTGCCGGGCGACGAGATCGTCGGCTACATCTCCCTCGGGAAGGGCATCACGATCCACCGAGGCGACTGTCCGAACGTGAAGGCGCTGATGCGCAATCCGGAGCGCTTCACACAGGTCGAGTGGGACGGGGGCGCCTCACAGAGCTTCCGCGTCCAGATTGCGGTCACCTCGTGGGACCGGCCCCGGCTCCTCGAGGACGTGGCGCGGACCTTCGCCGAGCACGGCGCGAACATCGTCGAGTACGGCGGCCACGTCGAGGATCAGATGGCGAAGAACTGGTACGTCGCCGAGGTCGGCGACATCAAGGCGCTGCGCGCGCTCCTCAACTCCTTGCGGTCCATCGATGCGGTGTTCGACGCGTTCCGCGTGACGCCGTCGTAGGGGCCGGACATGACCGGCCCGCCAAC
>JACCYG010000222.1 GCA_013696595.1 Actinomycetota bacterium
CGACGAGGCCTTCGCGTCGCTCAAGGCGCACGAGGACGCCGGCATCCGCGTGGCCTTCGGGGTCCAGGCGAGCGACCAGAACTCGTTTACCTACGAGCCGAACGCGAAGTTCCTGGCCGGGCTTCCGCCCGAGCTTTCGGCCCGCGCGCAGGCCGCGCTGTCCGAATTTCCCGCCTTCACGACCGACGACTACTTCGTGCTCGTCGACGACCTGTTCGCGGCGTACGGCGATCACCCGCGCGTCACTCTTCTCCTCTGCCCGTTCGGTCCGCAATGGTGCTCCGACGCGCTCCTGCGCCGGCTCCGAGAGGTCGCGACGGGCTACGACGCCGGACTCCACCTCCACTGTCTCGAATCGCCGTACCAACGTGAATTCGGACGTCAGAGTTACGGCAAAGGAGCGGTCGAGCACCTGCACGAGCTCGGCTTCCTCGGCCCGGATGTCTCACTGGCGCATGCCGTCTGGATGACCGAGCGCGAGGGTGAGATCTGCGCGGCCACAGGTACCTCCGTCTGCCACAACGCGAGCTCGAACCTGCGCCTGCGGTGCGGCATCCTTCCGGCCGCCGCGTTGGTCGAGCAGGGCGTGAACGTCTCGATCGGCATGGACGGGATGGGGCTGAACGACGACGACGACATGCTCCAGGAGCTGCGGCTTGTCGCTCGCCTGCATGGGCTCCCGCGCAGGCTCGAGCGTCTGCCGTGTCCAACCGCGTCCGACGTCCTGCGCATGGCGACGGTGAACGGCGCACGCTCGACGACGATCGGCCCTTCAATCGGGACGCTCAAGGTTGGCGCAAAGGCCGATGTAGTCCTTGTCGACCTCGAGCGCGTGGGCGGCGCGTACCTCGACCCGAGCACCGATCTGCTCGATGTGCTCCTCTACCGCGCACGAGGCCAGCACGTCGATACGGTCCTCGTCGGCGGCGAGGTGCTTCTTGCAGAAGGACGGCTTACGAAGATCGACGAGGATCGAGTCGTCGCGCTACTCGCCGAGAACGCCGCCGAGGAGCCGGCGCCGCGGGTGGCACGTCTCCTGGAAGCGCTCGACGAGCTCCGGCCGCACATCCATCGCCGCTTCACCGGGTGGACGGAGGCTGACTTCAGCCCTGCTTATGCCGTCGATTCGCTCGTCTGACCCGAAAGCGTGCCGCGCGTAGCGGGCACGTCAGGTACCCAACCGATCAGCCTGCAAGGGTTGCTTCACGCTTGCGGCGCGAGGCGGCGGTCTGGCGCGCAGAGGCCGACAGCTCGACCTTGCGCAGCCGGATCGACTTCGGCGTCACCTCCACGCACTCGCCCTCGCGGATGAACTCCAGCGCCTGCTCGAGGGAGAGCGGCCGCGGCGGGATCAGCCGGACGAGGTCGTCGGCGGAAGCCGCACGCATGTTGGTCAGCTTCTTCGGCTTACACGCGTTGACGTCGAGATCCTCGCGCCGCGCGTTCTCGCCGACGACCATCCCTTCGTACAGCTCGTCCGTCGGGGCGATGAAGAGCGAGCCGCGCTCCTGAAGGTTCTCGATCGCGAACCCAGTGGCCTGCCCGCGCCTGTCCGCGACGAGGCTGCCGGTCGGCCGCGTGCGGAGCTCGCCGTACCACGGCTCCCAGCGGTCGAAGACGTGGTGCATGATCCCCGCCCCACGCGTCTCGGTGAGGAACTCGGTGCGGAATCCTATGAGGCCGCGGGCGGTCACGAGATACTCCATGCGCGCCCAGCCGGTGCCGTGATTGACCATCTGCTGGAGTCGGCCCTTTCGCAGCGCAAGCAGCTGCGTGACGACGCCGACGTACTCCTCCGGCACGTCGATCGCCACGCGCTCGACCGGCTCGTGACGCGTCCCGTCGACCTCACGGATGAGCACCTCCGGCTTGCCGACGGTCAGTTCGAATCCCTCGCGGCGCATCACCTCGATGAGCACCGCCAGCTGCAACTCGCCTCGGCCCTGCACTTCCCATGTGTCGGCCCGCGAGGTCGGGAGGACGCGCAGCGAAACATTGCCCACGAGCTCGTGGTCGAGCCGTTGCTTCACCTGCCTCGCTGTCACCTTGTCGCCCTCGGTGCCGGCGAGCGGCGAGGAGTTGATGCCGACGGTGACGCTCAGGCTCGGCTCGTCGACGGTCGACACCGGCAGCGGGCGCGGGTCCTCCGGGTCGGCGATCGTCTCACCGATCGTCACCTCGGACAGACCGGCCAGCGCGACGATCTCGCCTGGACCCGCCACCTCGGCGGGCACGCGGTCGAGCGCCTCGGTGATCAGCAACTCCGTCGCGCGCGCGTTCGAGATGGTGCCGTCGGCGCGGCACCAGGCGATCTGTTGCCCTTTGCGGAGCGTCCCGTGACGGATGCGCAGGAGCGCGAGCCGGCCGAGGTATGGGCTCGCGTCGAGGTTCGTAACGAGCGCCTGCAGCGGGTGGCCAGGGTCGTATGAAGGCGGGGGAATGGTCCTGAGGAGCGTGTCGAACAGGGGCTTGAGGTTCGGCTCGAGGTCATCGGGATCGCGGCCGGCGCGGCCTTCGCGCGCGACGGTGTAGACGATCGAGAACTCGATCTGCTCCTCGCTTGCGTCGAGGTCGAGGAAGAGCTCGTAGACCTCGTCGACCACCTCCTTCGGCCGCGCATCGGCGCGGTCCACCTTGTTGACGACGAGCACGACGGGCAGCCGAGCCTCGAGCGCCTTGCGAAGAACGAAGCGTGTCTGGGGCAGCGGCCCCTCGGAGGCGTCGACGAGCAGGAGGACGCCGTCGACCATGGTCAACCCGCGCTCGACCTCGCCGCCGAAGTCTGCGTGCCCGGGCGTGTCGATGATGTTGATCTTCGTCCCGCCCAGCCGGACGGCTGTGTTCTTGGCGAGAATCGTGATGCCTTTCTCTCGCTCGAGGTCCATGGAGTCCATGACGCGCTCGGCGATATCCTGGTTCTCCCGGAAGGAGCCGGACTGCCAGAGCATCGCGTCGACGAGTGTGGTCTTGCCGTGGTCGACGTGGGCGACGATGGCGACGTTCCGGAGGTCGTCGCGCTGCGCGAGGGCGAAGGGAGGCACGGCCCGAGGGTAGCGGCCCCTCAGGGCCGCCGGACGCGCCGATGAGTTCTCGCCGCCCCGGCCGTCTTAACCGCATAGATCCGGCGCCAACTATCCGCCCTCAGCAGAAAGGACGCGATGCAGAAGATCACTCCATGCCTGTGGTTCGACACCGAAGGCGAAGAGGCGGCGACGTTCTACACGTCGGTGTTCCCGAACTCGAAGATCGTGGACGTCGCTTACTACGGCGCGGCAGGGCCCCGGCCCGAAGGGACGGTGATGACCGTGAGCTTCGAGCTCGACGGGCAGGAGTTCCTCGCGGTGAACGGCGGCCCCGAGTTCACCTTCGACGAGGCGATCTCGTTCCAGGTGAGTTGCGAGACGCAGGAAGACGTCGACTCGTTCTGGAGCACGCTGTCCGAGGGCGGGGAGGAAGGCCCTTGTGGATGGCTGAAGGACAAGTTCGGCCTGTCGTGGCAAATCGTCCCGACTCGCCTTCCCGAGCTGCTCAGCGATCCAGATCGGGAGAAGTCGCAGCGGGTCATGAAGGCCATGCTGAGCATGAAGAAGATCGAGATTGATGCTCTCGAGCGAGCTGCGGCGGAGGCGTAGCCCCCGCGAAACACCTTTGGACGACGGCCGGCGGCGCCCTCGAGAGGGGACGCCGCCCGCCGCAGGTCAGTTCTATTCCGTCGGTGCCGGAGCGGACGGGTCGTTCTGCCAGAGGCCGAACTCGTTCCCCTGCGTGTCCTTGCAGGTCGCGAACCAGCCCATGTTCGGCACCGGCATGGCGTTGTCCGCCTCGCCGCCGAGCTCCTTCACGCGCGCGACGCCCGCATTGATGTCGTCGACGTCGAAGTAGGCGCGCGTCCCTCGCTTGCCCGGCTCCATGTTTGTGATGGCCGCGCCTCCCTGGTCGCTGATCCGGGCCATGTGGTACTCCGAAGGGCCGGGAAATGCTTCGAAGTGCCAGCCGAAGAGCGAGCCCCAGAACTCGCGCCCCTTCGCGGTGTCGTCCGCCGGGATCTCGAAGTGCACGATCTGACCGGGCATGAGGTCCTCCTCTTGCATCGTCTTTCGGCGAAGGCCCTGGCTCCGCCGCTGTCATTTGGATAGACCTATCGAGCGTCAGGATCTCATCGGTCGCAGTCGAGGCACTGCTCTTC
>JACCYG010000231.1 GCA_013696595.1 Actinomycetota bacterium
CGACGAGGATCTCGGTCGAGAACCAGGAGGTCCGCTGCTGGTCGCGGCGCGACTGGAAGCTCGTCCTCGAGGATCGGAGCGCGTACACGGCGGGGAAGATCGAGCCGCACCTGCTCGGCTTCGCGGGCCTCGCCGAGCCTGCTCACCTCGCTCCGGAAGTGTGCGAGGCTCTCGTCGACCTTCGCTACCGCAAGGAGCGCCCCGACGGCGAGGCGAAGCGGGAGCTTGCCGAGGCGGTCGTCGTCCTCGCACACGAAGCGGAGCACGTCATCGGGACGGTGGAAGAGGCCGAGACCGAATGCCGGGCGATGCAGCGCGCCCGCCAGACGGCGCGTCTTTTCGGCGCGTCGCGGGCGTACGCCGCAAGCCTCGCGGAGACCTTTTGGGAAGAGGTCTATCCGTACAACCTGCCGGCGTACAAGACGTCGGCGTGCCGAGACGGCGGGCCGCTCGACCTGCGGCCGGGGAGCTCCGTCTGGCCCTGACCTCCTGTAGGGGCGAGGCTTGCCTCGCCCGCCTGCGTCATGGGCCGGATAGGGGCGGGACAAGTCCCGCCCCTACACACGGGCCTGCGGCCCGTTCGCTCGCTAGCTCTCCGTCGCGACGGGCTGCTTCATCGACGGCGTCTCCGGGGCCTCCTTGTAGGGATGCTCCTCGGCCATCTCTTCCTCGTGGTAGACGCTCTCGGCGTTCACGGCCCAGATGTCGTAGCTCGTCCCGAGCGTGAGGTTCTCGACCGCGCGGATGGCCGTCAGCATCGAGTGATCCGAGTTGTTGTAGCGGTGCAACCCGTTTCGCCCAACCTGCTGGAGGTTCTCGATCCCTTCGAGCCAGGAGCGAATCGAATCGACGCGCTCGGCGTAGTCGACGTCGTACATCGGATAGGCCTTCGGTACCCGGACGGCGTAACCGCGCTCGACCTTCGAACGCGGGGCGAGCCCGAGCTGTTCGAGCTCCTTGGCCGCAAGCTCGACGAGATCGTCGTCGCTCATGCTCCAGAGGTCGTCGCCCGCGAAACAGAAATACTCGAGCCCTACGCACGCCTTGGTCGGGTCCGGCACCATCCACGGGCTCCACGAGCGGTAGTTCTGGATGCGGCCGACGCGCACGCTCGGCTCGTGAATGTAGATCCAGTTGTCCGGAAAGAGGTCTTCGCCGTCGAGCACGAGCGCGACGGTGAGGAAGTCGCGATAGCGGAGCCCGGCTGCGGCGTGCAGGGCCTCTTCGGGTGCGGGCGGCTTCGAGAGGGCCACCGTCGTCCGCAGCGGGAGCGACGAGATCACGTGCCCGGGGCGGAAGGTCTCGCCGCCGGCCACGACTTCGCGGACGCGGCCACGATCGATGACCAGCTTCTCGACCGGGCATTCGAGCCGCACCTCGCCGCCCAGGGCGCGAATCTCCTCCGTCATCGCCTCCCACATCTGGCCGGGGCCGTAGCGCGGGTAGTGAAACTCCTGGATCAGGCTCTTGACCTTGTTGCCCTCGTTCCCGAAGAACGCGGCTTTCGCCGCGCTCGTGAAGGAAAGGCCCTTGATCCGCTGGGCCGCCCATTCGGCGCGAAGCTCGGACGTGGGCACGCCCCAGACCTTCTCCGTGTACGTCTTGAAGAAGAGCTCGAAGAGGCGCTTGCCGAATCGGTTCGAGACCCAGTCCTCGAGGCTCTGTTCGTTCCCGCGCGGCCTCGTGCGCGCAACCAGGTACGAGCCGAAGGCGCGCGCGAGCTCGACCGCGCCGAGCTTCTTGATCACGTCCGAGCCGCGCAGCGGATAGTCGAGGAAGCGGTTGTTCCAGTAGATGCGAGACATGCGCGGCCGCAGGAGGAACTCGTCCTGGAGGATCGCGTGCCAGAGCCGCTCGACCTCTTCCGACTTCGTGAAGAAGCGATGCCCGCCGAGGTCGAAGCGGTAGCCGTCGCGGACGACTGTCTTGGCAAGCCCCCCGACCTGCTTCTCGGCCTCGAGGACGATGACGGGCCGTTCTTGCTTCGCCAGGAGGTAGCTCGCGGTCAGACCGGCCGGGCCGGCGCCGAGGACGAGCGTGGGCCGGTCGTCGCGTCCGGCGAGCCTCGCGGTCGGGCTGGCTGGGGTGAGAGAGGTCGTCATACGGCGGTCTGCGGGTCCGGACGCACGGAACTCCCTACTCGCTTCTCGTTTTTGTATAGAGGTCGATGCGCAGGGCTCTTGGAACCGGCTCAGTGTACGCGGGTTGAAATACCTGCGTGCGGGTGAACCGCTCGTCTCCGGCGAGCGCCAGGCTCCACTCCTCCGAGCGGCGGAGCACGAGGCTTGTCCAGGGAGAGGTCCACGCGTCCCTGTCACGAACGACCGGCACGACGAGCATGACGTCCGCTCCCACCGGCAGAGCGGCGAGGATCGGCTCTAGGTTTCGCGCGACGCTCGAGTCCTGGAGGCGCGACAGGGCGTCGCGCCAGTCCATCACCGTGGGGTCCACAACCCGTCCGAGCGGCGTGGCGTAGGAAAGTCCGGGGGGAAGGTAGTACTCGAGCACCGGGACCTGCTCCGGCTGGGTCGAGATGACGAGGTCACCGGCGCCGACGCTCACCGAGAAGGTCTTGCCGATCGCATTCACGTTGCTCTTCTCGTCAGGCGCGAAGTACGAGGCCCAGAAAAGGACGACGAGGACGAGCGCCACGAGGCCGAAGCGCCCGGCTCGCGGAAGCCCGAATGCAGCCAGGAGGATGAGCGGCCCGACGAGCACCCCGAGGTAGCGGTTGGCCCAGGCGGGCGAGAACTGCGAGTAGAGCCAGCCCGACAGAAGCGTCCCGGCCCCGATCGCGACCATCGCGAAGAGGGCGGTCCGGTCAGGGCCTCCGCGCCGCCGAACGACCTCGAGGAGCCCGAGGCCGCCCGCGAGGAAGAGCGCGACGAGCGCGCCCTCGCCGCTCAGCACCACTCCGATCCCTCCGACGAGCTCGACCGGGGAGGGCGGGTTTGACCACGGCGCGCCCGTGTGACGCGCCTGGAAGAGAAGGGTCGGGAGCCAGGGAAGGAAGGCGAGCCCCGCGGCGCCGAACGCGAGCGCTGCGTCGCCGAGCAACGTGCGCTCTCGGCTTTCGCGGTAGCAGACGGTCAGCGCAGCCAGGGCGCCCACGACGAAGAAGAGCGCCCAGTTGTGCGTGTAGAGCATGGCCGCGAGGACGACGGCGAAAGCGGCCACGTACCTCCGTCGGCGGAACACGAAGGCATGGACGAACGTCGCCGTGCCGAGGAGCCCGAGCAGGATGACGAGCGAGTACATCCGAGTTTCTTGCGCGTAGATCGTCAGGAACGGGTTCAGAGCCGTGAGGACGGCGGCGATCCACCCCGCGCGGCGGCCGAAGAGGCTCCAGCCCGCCCAGAGTGCGGCCGGTATGGCGAGGAGTGCGAACATGACAGATAGCGCGTGCGTCGCGGCCTCGCTCGTGCCGAAGGCGTCCATCCAGAGATGGAGCAGGAAGTAGTAGAGCGGCGGAGACCCGTCCTGCCGCAGGACACCCGGGATCTCGGCGATCGGATAGGACGAGATCCCGACGGTGAGCCCTTCGTCGATCCAGAAGCCCGCGTCGAGCGCGCGCGTGCGCAGGACGAGGGAGGCGCCGAGGAGGACGACGAGCAGGGCCACGGTGCCCGCAGGCGTGCTCGCAAGCGCCTCTGCGCGCGGTAGCCCGCTCCGGCGGAGGGCGTGCGTGGCCACGGGAAAGGACGATAGTTGCCGCGTCGCGCGCACCGGCTCAGACCTCCGTCGGCCGGAACCTCGCCGACCGGTAGCGCCCCCAGCCGCCGTACCGGGTCACGAGGAAGAAAAGGCCGACGAGTGTGATCGGGACGAAGAGGACGAAGCGAAGAACGAGGAGGTAGGCGACGGCGTCCGGGCCCTCGACGCCGAGCGAGCGCGCTCCGAAGATCACCGCCGCGTCGAACGTCCCGACGTAGCCGGGCGCGGCGGGAACGAGCGCGAAGAGATTGGTCACCGTGACGATGTAGAGGGCGCCGAAGAGGTCGAGCCCGAGGTCGAGCCCGCGGGCGACGATCAGGTAGACGAGCGCCTCGAGGATCCAGATCGCGAGCGAGAGGCCGAGGAGCCCGACGCCGTGCGCGCTTGCGAGGTTTCGCGTCGACGCCGCGAGCGGACGCGCGAACTCGCGAAACCGCTCGGTCGCGAATCGGCGGGCGAGAAGGGCGGCCGAGAAGGCGGCGAGCGCGGCAACCGGAAGGGCGACGACGAGAGCCCGCGAGGCGGCCGGCAGATCGGCGTCGGGCAGGAGGGCGGCGGCAACGACGACGAAGAGGAGGCCGAGCGCGGCCGCATCGAGAAGACGTTCCGCGACCACCGTTCCGAGCGCCGCGCGCTTCGACACCCGCGCGAGCGGGCTGAGGAGAAAGACGCGCATGAGGTCGCCGCCACGCGCGGGGAGGACGTTATTGCCCATATAGCCAACCGTCGTCAGCCTGAGCGTTTCCGCGCGCCCGGCGGGGATCCCGCTTCGCTCGAGGACCCGGTGCCAGCGCTCGCCGCGCGCGGCCGTCCCGAGCGCGTACACCGCGAGCGCGGTGACGAGCGCGGCGAGCGAGGAGCCCGACCGAGGAAGCGCGGGCGCATCCTGGCCGAGCGCCCACCAGACGACAGCCGCGACGGCGACGAGCGAGACGACAACCGGTAGAGCCGCGCCGAGCTGCCGTCTCACCGGCCCAGCCGCTCGAGGCGCAGACGGGTGCCCTGCGAAGAGACGACGAACACCTCGACCTCGTTGGCCCCGTCCCGGAACGCCGCCTCGGGCGCGAGGGCCGCGAACCGGAGCTTCCCGCTGTTCTGAAACGTTCGCGTGACGGCCGCGATCCGTCCGTTGACCGCCACCGCGATGTCGAGGTTGCGCGAATCGTCCCCGTCGATCCACCCGGTGATCTCGGCCGGGACGAAGGAGGAGTCGAGCTCGACGGAGTCCAGTCGGTCCTCGCCGTCAAGACCGAGGTTTCGGTCCGACGCGACGGGCGCGAGGTCGTCCGTCGTTCGACCGATCAGCTCCGGATGAGGGCCGATCGAATACAGGTCGCCGGTCCGGCCGGTGTCGAAGAGAGCGAGCATCTGCCGATGCGTCTGCTCGCGGCGGGGAAGCAGGTTTGCCAGCGGCTCCTCGATGACGGACTCGCCCGCCCGGCGGAAGACGTGCACCTCGGGATCCGGGCGGAACGATGGATCGAAGAAGGAGCGCCCGTCGACCTTCCACGGCAGAGAGACGCCGATGAGGTCGGCGAGCGAGGGCACGATGTCGATCGTCTGGACGTGATCCTCGACGACCTTCCCCTCCTTTTGGCCGGGCGCCTTGACGAAGAGCGGGACGAGCGCGACGTCGTGCAGGTTCTCCTCCGTCGCGCCGCGGCGGCGCTCGCCTGGGATGAAGCTCACGCCGTGGTCGGCGACGAGGACGATCACCGAACGGTCGTAGCGGCCCGTTGCGTCGAGGCGTTCGAACAGCTCTCCGAGAAGCCGGTCGACGAACGCGGTCTCGACGAGGTGGCGCTGGAATCCCTGCTGCACGAACCACTCGTCCTTCGACCAGCGGTCGTCCCTGACGCCTCGGATGCCGGCGTAGTCCGAGTACCTCTTGCCCGACAGGAGGTGCCACCACGGGGAGTGCGGGAGCATGACGTGGACGAAGTCGAGCTCCGGCTTCCGCGACGGCTCGATCGAGGAGACGAACGCCTCGAAGTGGAGTTTCTGGTCCTTGGAGAGCTCATGGCCGACGAGGACATCGATGTCGCGCTCGAAGCGCTCACGCGCCTCCTTCCCCTCGGTCTGGCCGCCGCCGCCGAAGTTCATCCACGTTTGGGTGACCGGGGGCAGGTCCTTCGCCAGGGCCTCGGGCAGGAGGACGTGCAGGTACACGATGCTCAGATCCGAGTTGAGCCAGCGCATACGGCTGAGAAGGGACCCCTCGTTCCGGGGACACAGGCTCGTGGGGCAGAGCCGCGTGGCGGACTCGAAGACCTCAAAGTCGTACGCGCCCGCGAGCAGCGTGAAGAGGTTCTTCGGATGGTCGGCCGCGAAGGGGAGGCGGCCGTCCTCGGGGTAGTTCCCGGTGAGGATCGATGGAACGGCCTCGGTCGAGTGCTCGTGCACCGTGGTCGCGTTCTGGAACCACGTCGAGTCCCCCGCGAGGCGCGCGAAGTTCGGGTAGCGATCTGCGTCGATCCCCCCGCGCTCGTGCATGAGCGAGCTGATCGGCAGCTCGTCGAAGACGACGAAAACGATCGGCGGCCGGTCGGCCGACTTCGGGACGGCGGCCGTCGCAACCTCCGCATTGCCGAACGCAATCTTCGAGACCGGCGACGCGAGGAGGAAGAGACCGGCGAAGAGGAGCGGGACGGGACCGAGGACGCTCAGGAACGTGCGCATTACGCTGAGGCGCCGGTAGGCGAGCATGGCCGCGATGCCGACAACGGCGGCGACCACGATCAGGAGCGCCGCGGGCTCTTCGACGATCCGCTTCACCGCTTGAAGCGCGATGACGCCGGCGAGCGTGGCCACGAAGGCGAGATGCACGACGTCGCGCGCACGTGCGCCCGCGAGGCCCGCGAGCGCCTCGATCGCAAGCAGGAGAGCCGGCGGAAGGAGGATCAGCCCGAGCGCGAACGCGATCACGTCCCAGCGCGTCGATCCACGCACGACGAAGAACTCGGGGCTGTCCGAGAGGACGTCGAAGAGCGGTTGAGCAACGGCCAGAGCCCAGAGGACGAACAGGTGCAGCCCCGCGAAGAAGAGCTCGTGCAGGTCACCGCGGGCGGCTCGAAGGGCCGACAGGCTACCGGCGGTGTCGGCCTCGGCGCGCATCGGTCGAAAAG
Source organism: Actinomycetota bacterium (assembly GCA_013696595.1). Classification (GTDB taxonomy): domain Bacteria; phylum Actinomycetota; class Thermoleophilia; order Gaiellales; family Gaiellaceae; genus JACCYG01. Next base: position 6,840 of record JACCYG010000231.1, read on the forward strand.
TCTGCCCTAGTGGGGCGGGCGGGCGAAGTAGAGGTGTCGGGTGCCCGAGGGGAGGGTCTCGCGGCGCTCGACCGTGAAGGCCTCGGAGAGCCACCGCTCGAAGACGTCCGTCTCGTAGTCGGAGTGGAGGCCCTCGCGCTTGCGCGCGAGCAGGCGCTTCACCATCGGGTCTTCCTTCGTCGGGAACTCGATCACGAGGTGCGTGCCGAGGTCGGCGAACCAGCCGATGACGTCCCGGATCGGGATGTTCGCCGAGAGCACGAGGTGGTGGAGAAGCGCGAGGCAGAGCGTGAGGTCGGGCCGTCCGCGCTCCTCGAGCGGCCGCCGCTCCTGCCCGCGCCAGCCGAGGCCCGGCGAAGGATCCGCGAGGTTGAGCGTGAGCGGAAGGATCGAGGCGGCCGGTTCCACCTTGAGGGAGCGATAGAGCAGCTCGACGACTCCGTGATCGCCGTCGACCGCGACGACGTTGCGCGCGTGGGGAGCCGCAATGCGCGCGAAGCGGCCGACGTTGCACCCGAGATCCCAGACGAGGTTCCAATCGCGCTCGGACGCTGCCGCGCGGACGAACGCCTCCTTGCGATCGGTATCGGTGTCGCTGTACGTCTTTGTCGCCTCGTAGGCCGACCAGGCGGACCCCTCGGGACGCCATTCGAGCCCGCTCACGATCTTCTCCAGGCGACGCACGTTTGCCTTGATGAGCTCGGTGTTGAAGCCGGCGGCCCGTAGCTCACGCTTGACGTCGCGCGAGGTCTCCTTGCCCGGCTGGTCGAGCCGGGCGTGGAGAAACACGTGGGAGAAGACACCCTTCCGCCGCAGGTCGAGCCGCGACATCACGCTTCGGCACTCGCGCGGCGAGATCCCGTCGATCGACCCGCGGAGCCAGGGCTGGAACGGGACGCCCTTGTACGCCTGCAGCATGAGGGGGTAGAGGAAGAGCATGCAGAACTGGCGGTAGCCGACCCACGGCTCGCTCTCGCGAAGCTTCTCGAAGGAGCCGACGTCGATGAAGACCGGGTCGCTACCGCGCCATTGCACGTTGTAGGGCGAGGAGTCCTTGAGGATGAGGCCCTCGTCGAGCGCCGCGCGCAGGAGCTCGAGCTGGAGGAGGGCCGCATCCTTCAGCATTCCGAACGGCCATTCGTACGGATAGGAGACGAAGGGGACTGTCTCGTGACGCAGGACGGCCGCCCAGTCCTCGTCGAGGCCGGCCGATGGACCGCCCTCGTCGGCGCGCTCCGTCTCGATCAGCCGCCCGCGCTCGACGAACGAGGAGAAGAGCTTCGTGCCCGCGAGCGCTTCCCAGTCGGCGAGACCCTCTGGCGAAAGGCCACGCAGGATGCCCCCGTCACCGTGGAAGACCCTGCTGTGCGGATCCCGAAAAGAGCCGGGCTCGTGCAGCAGGCCGCTAGACCTCGGCGTCTTCTCTCTTTCCGATGCGGAGGAAACCCTTGAGGCGGCGCCAGTACAGCTTGCCGGCGACAGCGGCCCCTGCGACTCCCGCGACGACGGCCTGGAGGAGCATGCTGCCGGTGCCGGGATCCAGATACGCAACGACGTGCATGGGAGTATGTATAACCGTTCACCGGCCGTTTACGCCTGGTCAACCGGTTCGTTAAGGAGGTCTTAACGGAGCCGCGGCGGGTCGTTCGCCTCTTCGGCCAGGAAGCGAAGGACGTAGACGGCGAAGACGGCGAAGAAGACGACCGCCTCGGTTCCCGCCATGATCACGCCCGCGATCTGCTGGTCGGTGAGCGCCGAGATTCCCCAGATCCGCGGTGCCTCCTCGTAGAACGCGTAGATCGGCTCGGGGAGGAGTGCGAGGAAGAGGCCCACCGGGCTCGCGAGGAGGAAGGCGGCGAAGACGTACACGGCCTTCCGGGCCGAAGAAAGGTCGTGCGGCTCGGCCTGGAAGACAGGCCACCAGAGCATGAGCCCTGCGAGGAAGTAGTTCGCGTGCTCGAGATGCAGAAGGGCGCCGTTCCGGAGCGCCGCGTCGTAGACGGCCGGTATGTGCCAGACGCCGTAGGTCCCGAGCCAGAACGGGAGCGCGACGAACGGACGCGTAAGGGCGCGGACGACGCGATGTCGCGCGAGCGCGCGCCCGATCGCGGGGCCCACTCCCAGGACGGCGAGCGCGGGCGCCCATTCCGCGAGCGCGACGTTCTGGAACAGGTGCGCCGAGAGGAGGTAGTTGAGGCTGAGCGTCCCGACGGGCGTGACGAAGACAGCGACGACGAGCAGCTGGCTCGCCGCGAACGCCGCGAGCCGGAGCGGTGAAGCGCCGTAGCGCCGCACGGCGAGCGCGTAGGCCG
>JACCYG010000246.1 GCA_013696595.1 Actinomycetota bacterium
CCCTTCTGCTCGAAGACCGGCTTGTCCTTGCCCGGGATGTAGGCGTCCCGGATCTCCCACTCGATCTCGTCGAAGGGATCCCGCCCGGGAATGGTGAAATAGCGGCGCACGCCGGCCTTCGCCGCGGCCTCGACGACGGCGTTTTGCAGGGATTCTTCGGTGATTTCGGGGGTAGTGGTCATGCGCTCAACGGACGCCATCGCCGCCTCCTAAAGGGTATCTGTGCCGGCCCTCGTGGTGGCCGAGGGGGACCTGAGTATGGAGCGGCGGTCGGATGGAGTGGGCGGCGTGAATCGGCCCTTCCCCATTGGCTCGGTACGCTCGAGGCGTGGCCGCTTACTACCTGGTTACCCGCGCGCGCGGGCCCGCCTGGGATTGGTCGCGGCGCCGGCGCGAGCAGGCGGGTTGGGACGAGCACGCGGCGTTCATGGATCGCCTCGTCGAGGATGGTTTCGTCGTCCTCGGCGGTCCGGTGGGCGCGGGAGACGGCGAGCGCGTCCTCCACGTCGTCCGCGCCGAGACCGAGGAGGAGATTCGGGCTCGGCTCGCCGACGACCCGTGGGGCGAGGACATGTTGACGACCGTTAGCGTCGAGCCGTGGTCGGTTTGGCTGCGGAGTAGTCGGCTCTAGGCCGTCGAGGCGATCGCGGTCGGCGCGGGCGGGGCAAGCCCCGGCCCTACGGTCGCAAGAGCCCCTGACATTAGGGGCCGGTAGCTCCGGTCCCCTGCGTCAGGCTGCGCGGGCGGTTTGCTCGGTGCTCGCCTCGGCGACGAGGGCCTCGACGAGCTCGCGCACGCTTGCGCGGGTCTCCGCGTCGACGACCCTGCCGTCAACGAACTTCTCGTACGAGCTCGCGACGAGAACACGCGGTCCCTCGAGGACTCGCGCGCGTGGAAAGCCGAGCGCCTCGCGCAGCTGCCTCTGGGCGTTCGCCGTCCCACCGAGCCCGGTCGAGGCGCCCATGAGGCCGACCGGCTTCCCCGCGAGCGGCGGAGCGAGAGCAGGCCTGGACGCCCAGTCGATCGCATTCTTGAGGACGCCCGGAACGCCGCGGTTGTACTCCGGCGTCGCGATCAGAAGCGCGTCCGCGTCGCGGATCGCGCGCTTGAAAGCGGCGACCGGCGCGGGATCACCCTCCGCCTCGACGTCCCCGTCGTAGAGCGGAATCTCGTGCAGGTCGAAGATCTCGATCTCGACGCCCGACGGCGCGAGCTCCTGCGCGGCGCGCAGGAGCCCACGGTTCGTCGAGGCGCTGCGGAGACTGCCGGGGATCCCGAGAATCCGCATGCTCGTTACGACCGAAGCGCCGTCGCGTCGATCGAGACGTCCACGTCGATCGGGCCGAAGCCGAGCCGGCCCTGCGCGCTCAGGAGCACGCGGTCGGTGTCGCTCGCCTCGTGATGCCCGGCTGCGTGGATGCGGCCGTCGAGCTCGATCTCCTGCGGCGCGCCCGTCATCGTGACGGTGCCGAGGATGCGAAGCGAGTCGCCCGTGGGCTCTACGCTCGTCGACTCGAAGAGGATCTCGGGGTTGCTCGACACGTCGAGGAAGTCGGGCGACTTCAGGTGCGCGTCGCGCTGCTCTTGAAGCGTCGAGATGCTGTCGGCCTTGATTCGGCCACGGATCTTCGTGTCCTCGGCGGTCTCCCCGGCCTCGATCGTCCCTTCGAACTCCTGGAACCGACCGTTCACGCTCGCGAAGAACTCCGTCGCGTCGATGACGCGAAACGTGACCGCCGAATGGATCGGATCGAGCGTCCAGGTACCGGCCGGAATGACGGTCTGGCGCTCTGCTGTTGCGGTGGACATTGCTGACTACCTCCTCTTTGGGTAAACTTGATTCGTCAACAATTTATCATCGATCCTTGAGTAGTCAAGTTTCTCCCCCACCCGTCCTTCCCAGCGCCCGCGACCTCGAGCCGTGGGTGAATTTCCTGCGCGCGCACGCGACGACCACGCGCCGCCTGAATGCCGACCTCGTGGCGAATCACGGACTCACGATCAACGACTACGAGG
>JACCYG010000267.1 GCA_013696595.1 Actinomycetota bacterium
ACCTTCTCCTACGACGGCCAGCTACGCGGGGTCTTCGACCGCACCGGCCGGCCTGTCGACGGCCTGCCCGAGTCGTTCCTGGCCGTCGAATAGGCTCTCGATGATCGCTATCCGGACGCCCGGGCCCGCCGACGCCGAGCGCATCGCGGCGCTCATGAACGCTCTTGCGGAAAGCCTCGGCGGCGAGCAGGTGGCGACGGCCGCGGAGATCGCGCACTGGCTCCGTCTCACGGACGTCGAGTTCCGAGTCGCGGAAGCGGCGCACGGCGAGCTCGTCGCGTACGCGGACGTCATCGAGCGCGCCGAGCGGACACGCTACTGGCTCGATCTGCGCGAGCATCCGGACCGGCGGCAGCTCGGCGGCGCACGCGCCCTGCTCACCGCCGTCGAAGAGCGCGCGCAGGAGAGGGCGGCGGAGAACGCGCTGCTTCGAGGAACGTTCTCCTCGGCGGACGGAGCGCTGCGCGAGCTGTACGAAGAGGCCGGCTTCCACCTTGGTCGCCACCACCTCGAGATGGGAATCGAGCTGGGCGGCGATCTCGCACGACCTGTGTGGCCGCAAGGAATCTCGGTTCGGACCTTCGACGCGAAGGACGCCGAGCGCGTCCACGTCGCACACATGGAGTCCTTCGAGGACCATTGGGAGCACGTGCACGAGCCCCTTACACGCTGGAGCCAGGAGCATCTCGTGCGCGAAGACTTCGACCCGTCGCTCTGGTTCCTCGCTCAAGAAGCGGGCGAGATCGCTGGCCTTTGCCTCTGCCGCAGGCATGCGTCCGGGGACCCTTCGATCGGGTATGTCGAGGTGCTCGGCGTGCGCCGTCCCTGGCGCAAGCGCGGGCTCGGGCTCGGGCTACTTCGACACGCATTCCGTGTCTTCCGCGATCGCGGGATGACCCGCGCCGCGCTCGACGTCGACGCCGGAAGCCTGACCGGGGCGGTCCAGTTGTACGAGCGGGCCGGCATGCACATCGCCCGGCGGAGCGAAACGTACGAGAAGCCGCTGTGAGCCGTTGCGCGCTAGACGGCGGCGCGGCGGCGGACCTCGACCGGAAGCTTGAAGATCACGTCCTCGAGCTCCTCCGCGTGCGCCCGGACGTCCTCGACCCCGCGTTCCCCGAACCAGGCGAGCACGCGACGGACCAGGCTCTCGGGAGCCGATGCGCCCGAAGTGATCCCGACCGTCTCGACGCCCTCGAGCCACGTCTCGTCGATCTCCGTCTCGTCGTCGATGAGGTACGAGGGGACGCCGCTCGCCCATGCGACCTCGACTAGTCGGTTCGAGTTCGAGCTGTTGTGTGAGCCGATCACGAGCAGGAGCTCGACCTCCGGGAGCATCGCCTTCACGGCACGCTGGCGGTTCGTCGTCGCGTAGCAGATGTCGTCCTTCTTGGGCGCCGCGATGTGGGGGAAGCGCCTGCGGAGGACCTCGATGACCTCATTGGTCTCCTCCACCGAGAGCGTCGTCTGCGTGATGTAGGCGAGCTTGTCCGTGTCCGGAACCTCGATCCGCTCGGCCGCCTCGACGGACTCGACGAGGATGATCGACTCGGGCGCCTCGCCCGTCGTTCCCTCTACCTCCTCGTGCCCCGCGTGCCCGATCAGGAGGATCGTGTAGCCGGCCGCCGCGTAGTGGCGCGCCTCCGAGTGCACCTTCGTAACGAGCGGGCACGTGGCATCGATCGTCTTGAGCTTCAGGCGGCGGGCGTTCTCGTGGACCGAGGGCGCAACCCCGTGGGCGGAGAAGACGGTCGTGGAGCCCGGCGGAATCTCGGTCTCGCTGTCGACGAAGATCGCGCCGCGCTCCTCGAGCTCCCGGACGACGTGGGCGTTGTGGACGATTTGCTTCCGAACGTAGATGGGAGCGCCCCAGAGCTCGAGCGCTTCTTCGACCGTGTCGACGGCGCGCTCGACCCCCGCGCAGTAGCCGCGCGGGGACGCGAGGAGAATCCGCTTGACCACAAGAACATCGTACTTCGACCTGTCCTGCCCGCGAGCCGAAGGGCCGGAGGGGTTAACGCGGAGAGCCCGCCGCTGGGGGGTTGTCGCGGCGGGCCCTCCACATCGCTCGCCGCGGCTTTACTCGGCCAGGACACCCGCCGCGGCTTGCATCGCCCAGTGCTGTAGAACCTAGCGAGTCGCGAAACGAATTCCAATAGGCCGAACGGCCTATTTTTCGATTCAGGAGGACCGGCCGGGACGCCGAAGCGAGCTGGGCAGTCGACGCTCAGATCGGGTGGTTCCTATCATCCCGTTTGCCCAGTGAACGAACATTGCCGGTGAGAGGCGAGTGAGCCCGATGCTGGTCGACACGGCCCTGCCGCTCGGCGAGGTCGCGGCGTGGGCCATCGCCGTAGCGGCTCTCGCTGTGGCGGCGGCCGGAGCGTTGTTCCTACGCGCGCGCACGAGACGAGGCGCGCTCCCACCGAGGGGCGCGCACACCGGCGCGGGGGAGCAGGCGAGCGGAAGCGGTGGCGAGATGGACGCGCTCGCCCGGCTCTCGACTGCCCTCTCGGGGTCCGGCGGCTCGGCCGAAGCGGCCGAGCACCTGTTCGACGAGGTCCAGAGGCTGCCCGGCGTCGAGGCCGCGCTCCTCGCGCTCGTCGACGAAAACGGCAAGCGGGCGACGGGCTTCGCGGCGCGTGGAGTCGATGCGGCGTGGTGGCGCGGCGTCTCCGTCGATCTCGAGCACGAGGCCGGCGGAATTGCGACGGTCGCCCGCGAGCGAATCGCCTACGCGGTCTACGACGTCGAGGCGACCCCGAACATCAACCGGAAGCTTGCGACCGCGGTCGGCGCGAAGAGCACGGCATTCGTCCCGCTCATCTCGGAAGGCCGAGTCACCGGGGTCCTCGTCGTCGCCTCCCTGCGCGAGCGGCGGTTCTTTGGCCCCGACGTCGAGCTCATGCAGCAGCTTACGAATGAAGCCGCGCTCGCACTCGAGCGCACGCGTTCCGCCACGGCGCTCAAGGCCGCGCTCGAGCGCGAGCGCCTCGTCTCCGAGATCGCGCGCAAGGTTCGGTCTGAGCTCGACCTCGACAACCTCCTCCACGTCGCCGTCTCCGAGACCGGGCGGGCGCTCGACGTCGCGCGCTGCTTCATCTGCCTCGGCCGACCGGGTGAGCCGATGCCGGTCAATGCGGAGTGGCGGGCGCCCGGGCTCGAGCCGATCGGAACGGCGGCCGGGCGCCTTCCCGTCTCGAACCTCGCCATCCGCGAGCGCCGCACGGTCGCAATCCCGGATGTGGAGAACGCGAGCGAGCTCGACGATCCGACTCTGGGCGGCCGCGAGACGCTGCTCGAGCTCGGCTCGCGCGCTGTACTCGCGACCCCGATCGTCATCTTCGAGGAGTTGATCGGTGTGTTCGCCGTCCACCGCTCCGAACCGGGGCCGTGGTCGGCGACGGATGTGTCTCTCGCCGAATCGATCGCCGGCGAGGCCGGTCTCGCGATCCACACCGCGAGGCTCCTCCACGAAGACGACCGGCGGCTCGGCCAGCAGACGGCGCTCCTGAAGGCGGCCCAGGTCGTGACGAGCGATCTTCGTTTCGACTCCGTTCTGCGCCGACTCGTCGACGAGCTCACGGCGCTCATGGGCGC
>JACCYG010000268.1 GCA_013696595.1 Actinomycetota bacterium
CGCGCAGATCTTCTCGCGCGAGATGTTCGTAAACCGTCTGCGTGACTACCTCGGTTCGCTCGCAGACACCCCGGTACGCCGCGTCACTCGGTGACCCGCACGCGCAAGAGCACCCAAACCGCCTTGACCCCGTCGCGCCAGGTGATCTTCTTCCCCTCCGCGTACGTGCGGCCGTAGTAGGCGACCGGAAGCTCGTAAACGCGGAGCTTCCGCTTGCACACCTTCGCGGTGATCTCCGGTTCGATCGAGAAGTCGTCCTGCCGCAGGTCGAGGCTGCGCAGGACGTCGGCGCGGAGGGCCTTGTAGCCCGTCTCCATGTCGGAGAGCGTCGTGTTGTAGAGGACGCCGGTGAGCAGGCTGAGGGCTCGGTTGCCCACGAGATGCCAGAACATGTACGCGCGCTGGGGCCGGCCGCCCGTGAGTCGCGATCCGTAGACGACGTCGGCCACGCCACGCTCGATCGGCTCTACGAGCGCGGGGACGTCGGCGGGGTCGTACTCCATGTCGGCGTCCTGAATGACGACGACGTCGCCGGACACGTGCGGGATCGCAGCGCGGATCGCAGCGCCCTTGCCCGCATTCGCCTGTCGAACGATCACGACGTCTGCGCGGCCGTCCCGCCACCGCTCCGCGATTTCGCCCGTCCCGTCGGTCGAGCCGTCGTCCACGACGACGATCTGCTTCTCGAGCTCGAGCGCCTCGACCCGCTCGAGCACCTCCCGGAGCGTGGCCGCCTCGTTGAAGGCCGGGATCACGAACGAGACGACCACGTCAGGAACCTCCGCCGCGCCGCAGCTGGGGGCCCAGGATCGCACCCCCGGCGAGGATGAAAGGGAAAAAGTTGAGGGCGTGGAGCACGAGCGCGTACGAGAGCGCCTCGGCGCGCGGCACCCCGTAGGCGTCGAGCGCGATCACCACAGCGGCTTCGAAGACGCCGATCGCCGCGGGCGACGACGGAAGGATGAGGGACAGGCTCGTCGCGATCACGACGAGCAGGCCTGCGACCGGCGAGAGCTCCAGATCGAAACAGAGCATCACGAGCCAGAAGGACGCGGCCATGACGAGCCAGGAGAGGATCGTCCAGACGGCCGCGCGGCAGGCGACCGGCACGCTCGTCAGCGCACTCGAGCCTCGGGCCGCCCCGTGCACGGCACGACGCATCGGGTCACTCGGCAGGAAGGGAAGCCGCTCGACGAGCCGGAAGCCGAGCTCGACCGCTTCGTCGCGCCAACGGGTCAGCACGACGACCGCGGCCACGATGCCTGCCGCAAGCACGGCGGCAAAGACGGCCGCGCCCCCGATCCACGAGATGTCGGGCAGCCAGAAGATCGTGAGGAAGAGCAGCCCGACCAACGAGCTGACGTCGTAGACCCGCTCGACAACGATGGTCGCGGCCGTCTCCCCGCGCGAGGTGCCCGCGGACTGCCGCAGCGCGATCACGCGGGCAGCCTCGCCTGCGCGGAGCGGCAGCAGGTTGTTGAAGAAGTAACCGACCAGGAGCGCACGCGTGACCGCGCGCAGAGGCGGACGCGTCTCGGGCGCGAAGAGGGCCTGCCACCGGAGGGCGCGGAGGACGATCGCGAGCGCAAACACGCCGAGGGCGGGAATGAGCGGCCAGTAGGTGCTTCGCTCGAACGCGTCCCACGTGTCCGAGAGCTTGACGTCGCGGACGGCGATATAGCCGAAGCCGACCGTGACGAGAAGCCCGATCCAGATGAGCGGCGACCGTCCGCGTGGCCTTCGAAATGCAGAGGCGCGGACATTCGCCGATCCGGTTGGAAGGTTCGCAGACACCCGCCTAGGCGTGCTCGGACGGACGCCTGGCGACCGCCCAGACGGACAGGCCCCAGGGGAGGTGCAGCGACTCGAGCCCGCGAAGGAGCGGGACGACGCGGTCGTAGAGCCGGAGGGGGCCCTCCGGGATCAAAGTCCGACGGAGGATGCGCGCCGAGACGAGCCATCCGAGCGCTCCGAGCGGGTTCACGTAGCGCACCTCCTCCACCTGGAACCCGCCCCGCTCGAGCAAGCCGCGGACCTGGCCTCGTTTGTAGCGCCGCTCGTGCCCGACGGTGCGGTCGATGGATCCGAAGAGCAGCGGATGAGCCGGGACGAGCAGGAAGAGACGGCCATCCGGCGCGAGGACCTCGCGCAGCCGCGCAAGCGCGGCTGCGTGGTCCCGAATGTGCTCCAGCACGTTGAAGCAAACGACGGAGTCGAAGGGGGCGGGAACGGTGCCGCGGCTGACGTCATCGACCTCGAGCTGGACGACCTCGACGTTTTCGCGGCCGGCGAAGCGAAGTTCGAGCTCGTCTGCGAACAGCGGATCGGGCTCCATCGCCACGACGAGCTCGCGGCCGTCGGCCGCCGCCATCTCCGTGAACGTGCCGGTTCCCGCGCCGGCGTCCAGCACGCGGCTCCCGAGGTGGGGACGCGCGCGGTCGAGCAGCCACACGTTGTAGTTCGTGGC
>JACCYG010000270.1 GCA_013696595.1 Actinomycetota bacterium
CTGCGCCGTCACGGCTCAGCGCCGGAAGATCTCGTAGATCACGCCGTTCGCCAGCGAGACGACGAACAGGTTGCCCTTCGGCCCCCGTCTCGATGTCGGTGGCGACGCCGAAGTCGCGCCCGATCAGGAGGCTCTCGCGCTCCGTGACCTCGTGCTTGGCGAGGTTGTCGGCGACGCGCGGCCGCCGGTCGAGCCGGCTCAGACGCCTGACATAGTTATCGCGTGCGAGAGGAGCAGGAACCAATTGACGTCGTGGGTGGGTTCGGCACTTGACCTCCGGCGTGTCATCGAGCGCGTCGCCAGCTGCTCAAAGAGAGCGTCCCACGCAGTGTCAAGCGAGAATGCTTCCGGCCAGCGTCCTCCCCGTCGCGGGTCTGGACGGACCGCAAGGACGGCCTCGTGCTGCGTCGCCGAAGCCTCCGAGCTCGCCCCGGAGGATGGAGCGGAGCACGGTCTGGCGATGGTCGACCTGGCCCAGCTTTTCACCCGTCAGCTTCGGCACTGCCAGCCACACAGCAGGCTCGAGGAATCGCTTGTCCCGCGGCTCATCAGATCCCCGCCTACCAACGTTCGGGAGGAACAGAACCCACGCAAGATTCCTATCGACTAGTGACCGACGACCGCACTCGGCTCTCGCTCGCGGGAGGAGCTACGGCGGAGTAGTTTTAGGCGTCACTACTTCTCTCCGAGGAGGAGAACGCCAATGCGGGAACACTGCGCCCTTTGCGAAGCGGTACCGAATCTCCCGTGAAACGCTGGGCGACCGCGCGCCTCCTTAGCCGAACGGGTCTGCTGCTCGGGTTCATTTTCGTACCGCTGGCGCTCATGCCGGGATGTGGCGGCGACGAAAGCCAAGAAGCGGGAAAGACGACGACGACCGACACCACAACCACCACCGAGACGTCGAACGACGTCTTCGAGCCCGTCATCGACGGCCGCTTCCCCGTTGGGCCTCACGGTCATGAGCTCGCGATGCTCTGCCTCGGCGAGGGTTCGCCGACCATTATCCTGGTGTCGGGCGACGGAGATGCCATCTCACAGTTCGCCGGCCTTGTGGATCCGCTGGCGAAGCGGACACTGACCTGCGCGTACGACCGCCTGGGGACGGGGCAAAGCGATCCCCCTACCGAGCGCCGCCGAACCATAGCGTCGTCTTGCTTGAAGTTGGACTCCCGACCGGGGATCTCGGCAAAGAGTTTCCGGGGCCCCTCGGTTGGAGGAACCCCGAACACGCCGACTGGGTGGACGCGGATCGTCGGGGGGCGCGGCGCCTCTTGCCGCTCAGGGATATTCCGCTCGTGGTCGTCACCGCCACAGAGGGCTACGAGAGCGTGAAGCAGCAGTCGGCCTGGCTGCGTCTTTCGTCGCGCAGTCGGCAAACGACGCTCGAGGGGGGCACGACCTCCACGAAGAGAACCCCGACGGGGTTGTCGCCGAGATCGAATCGACCCTTGAAGCGATCCGAGGCTAACGGACGCTGGAGATCTACGGCCACCGAGACGAGTGCGACCTCGAGGTCGCGATGGAGGTGTCGCGCCTTAGGCTGGAGCAACGACGGGACGCCGCAACCGTTCCGCGAAGCTGACGCCGAAGCCGCTCTACCGAACAAAAGATGGAGGCGATGGGTTCGAAAGCAGCGAAGATCCGCTCAGCAGAGCCCTCTCCGGCTTGACGTGCTTCCCACTTGCGACCGGCGACAGCGACAATCGGGATCCGCGACGACAAGGAGACGGACGACCATGGCCATCGTTTCGAGCTTCGACTATGCGCCCTTCGATGAGAGCGATCCGGACGACTTCCGTCCAAACTCGCACTGGGCGCTGCTCGTAGACCCGGGCGGGAGCTCCGAGGTCCACGTCGACGACATCACGTTGATCATCGAAGAGATTGCCCCGGGCGATCGAATTCCGCTCCATACCCACCCGATAAATGAGGTGATCGTGATCCAGGAGGGGAGTCCGGAGGTCACGCTCGGCGACGACACGCAACAGGTCGGCGCCGGCACGGTCGTCTTCATCCCGGCGGGGACTCCCCATGGCACCCGAAACGCGGGCACGTGTCCGATCCGGATTCACGCAATGTTCCCGTCGGAGCGAATAGGCATCCAGTACCTCGAACGCAATCCCGCACCCGGGACCGAGTCCGACGCGCCCCAGCCAGCGTTCACGATCAACGCCCGCGCACTCGCCGAAGCCTGACGCTCCGGGCATGCGTGGAGGCGGCGGGAATCGAGCCCGCGAAACGTTGCCTCAGACACACCGAATGCTCCGGCCGATCTCCGTCTCACCGACTCCCGGTGCCCAAACGAGGTCGGCGTACTCGGAATGGTGACGTCGGATGAAGCCGATAATGAAAGACCAGATCGGAAGAACCCGCTGGGTGCGGCTGCGGACGAGAGGGCGCGCCAGGCTGCGAGCGACCGGCGAAACCAGCCGCCGTCGCGAACCTGGCGTCCTT
>JACCYG010000280.1 GCA_013696595.1 Actinomycetota bacterium
CTTGGAAGCGGCCCAGCGGCCTGGCGCGATTACGTAACGCTCACGAAGCCGCGGATCATGGTCTTGCTCCTGCTGACCGCCGCCGGCGGCGTGTTCCTCGGCGCGGGCGGCGTGCCTTCGGCCGGGCTTCTCGCCGCGACGCTCGGCGGCCTCGCCCTTGCGTGCGGCGGCGCGTCGGCGTTGAACCACGTACTCGATCGCGACATCGACCGGCTCATGGGACACCGCACGTCGCGGCGACCCGTCGCGGCCGGCCGGATACCGCCTGCTCGGGCGCTCGAGTTCGGCGTCGCGCTCTCGGCGCTCTCGTTCGTCCTCCTCGCCGGCTTCGTGAACGTCCTCGCCGCGCTCCTCGCCGTCTTCGGGAACCTCTTCTACGTCCTCGTCTACACCTGCTGGCTCAAGCGCTCGACGCCGCAGAACATCGTGATCGGCGGTGCCGCAGGCGCCGTCCCGCCCGTCGTGGGCTGGGCGGCCGCGACGGGGAATCTCACACTCCCCGCGCTCCTCCTCTTCCTGATCGTCTTCTTCTGGACGCCACCGCACTTCTGGGCGCTCGCGCTTCTCATCCGACGCGACTACGAGGCCGCTCGCGTCCCGATGCTGCCCGTCGTGCGCGGCGAGCGAGAGACTTCGCGCTCGATCGTGCGGTACACCGTGGCGCTCGTCGCGATCACGCTGCTTCCCGTTGCCGCGCGAACCGTCGGCGCCGTCTACCTCGTCTCCGCGCTCGCGCTCGGCGCGGTCTTCCTCGCGCTTGCGCTCGCGCTCGCGCGCGCGACGACACCCGCTCGCGCCCGCCGACTCTTCTCGTTCTCGCTCGCGTACCTGGCGCTTCTGTTCGTCGCGCTCGCGCTCGACCCGATCCTCGCCGGCTCGTGAATCCCGAGCTCGCCCGCAGAAACGTCCGCCTCGGACTCATGCTCCTCGCGATCGCGCTTGTCCTGTTCGCCGGCTCGATCGTCGTCGCCGAGCTCTACAACATCCTCGCCGACTGACGCCTCTCTCGACTGAACAGGCGCTCGCCGCGATCCGTGAGGGCGACGGCGCCCTGAACGCGTTCGTCACGGTTCGCGAGGAGGCCGCTGCGGAGGACGGCCTCCCGCTCGCGGTGAAGGACCTCGCCGACACGGCCGGCCTGCGGACGACGTACGGATCGGCGATCTTCCGCGACCACGTCCCAGAGCGGACGGCCGAGGCGGTGCGCCGGCTCGAGGCCGCCGGCTATTCGGTCGTCGGAAAGACGGGCCTGCACGAATTCGCGTACGGAATCACGTCGGAGAACGAGCACTTCGGGGATGTCCGGAACCCCCTCGACTCGAGCCGGATCCCGGGCGGCTCGAGCGGCGGCTCCGCCGCGGCCGTCGCGGCCCGGATGTGCGAGGCCGCAGTCGGGACCGACAGCGCGGGGTCGATCAGGATCCCGGCCGCGTGCTGCGGGATCGTAGGCTTCAAGCCGACGCACGGCCTAGTCCCGACGGACGGCGTCTTCCCGCTCGCCCCGAGCTTCGACACGGTCGGGCCCATGGCGCGCACGGTCGCCGGCTGCGAAGCCGCCATGCGCGCACTCGCGCCCGAGCTCGAGCGCGCCGACGTGGATCTCCAAAGCATTCGGATCGGTGTCGCGTGGCTGGATGAGGCGGACGCCAGCGTGCGAGCCCGCGTCGAGCACGTCGCAACGCTGTTCCGCAAGCGCAAACCGCTCGAGCTCACATTTCCGCGCGAGGCCTATCCGGCGTTCATGCGCGAGGCAGCGAACGTCCATCACGACCTCTTCGCCGAGCACCGCGATCTCTACGGCACGAACGTGCGGACGAAGATCGAACGCTGCCTCCGGGTCACCGACGACGAGTACGAAGCCGCGGTCGCAACGCGCGAACGGTTCCGGGAGAGGACGGCCGAGGCCGTCGACGGTCAGGTCGACCTCGTCCTCACCCCGACGCTTCCATGCGTCGCCCCGCCGGTCGGTATCGGGGATCTCGCGTTGCGCGAGCGCCTGATCAGCCTGACTTATCCGTTCAGCGCGCTCGGCTGGCCCGCGCTCGCCCTTCCCTGCGGGGAGGCGGAGGACGTCCTGCCCGCGTCCGTGCAGCTCGCCGCGCCCGCCGGGAGCGATGCGTTCGTCCTGGCGGCCGGCGCCGCGGTCGAGCGCGCGCTCGCCTCCCCCGTCTAGGGGGACAGCAGTAGCCCCGAGCCTGCCGAATAGAGGGAAGCCCCATGCTCTACCGCGTCCGCGGCGTCGACACCACGCTCCCGGGCACAGCGCGGGGAATGACGTGGACGGATCCGCAGTACATCCGGATCCTGCCGCGCACCTTCTCTATCGGCTAGCGGCGGCTTCGTCCGCGATCAGAAAGGTCTCCCGTGCCCGCACGCGCGCGGCCGGGAGCGACTCGTCGCCGGCGAGGATGCGCCCCACGATCTCGCGCTTGTCCGCGCCGCCGACGAGAAACACGATGGCCCGCGCGCTGTCCAGCACGGGATAGGTGAAGGTCAGGCGAGGGTGGTACGGAGGGAGCCCAGGCTCGTCGACGCGCGCGATCGGGCCCGAGGCCTCGAGCGCGGGGTCGCCGGGGAACAGCGAGGCCGTGTGTCCGTCTGGCCCGATCCCGAGCAGGATCAGGTCGAATGATCCGGGGAGCTCGATGTCCGGGGAGCGGAGCGGGTGAACCTGCT
>JACCYG010000306.1 GCA_013696595.1 Actinomycetota bacterium
CGCAACCGCTCGTGCAGCGGAGGCGGGGCTGGCCGGCCGCGTGAATTTCGTGCAGGGAGACGCAGAGGAGCTTCCGCTTCGGGACGAGAGCGTCGACGGCGCGATCTGCGAGTGCTCGCTCTGCCTCTTCCCGGACAAGGACGCGGCCGTGCGCGAGCTCGCCCGCGTTCTTCGTCCAGGCGCCCGGCTGGCGCTCTCCGACGTGACGGCCGTCCCGGAGTCGCTTCCGCCCGAGCTTCGCACGCTCTCAGGCTGGACCGCCTGCGTTGCGGACGCGCGACCGCTCAGTGAGATCGCGTCGCTCTTCGAGCGCGCGGGCTTCGTCGTCGAGGAGCTCGAACAACGGGACGAGCTGCTGGCCGAGGTGATCGAGCGCGTCGACGGACGCCTCCACCTTGCCTCGTTCCTCCAGGCGGGGATTCCCGACCCGCTTCGAGAGGGACTTCGAGACGCCGTCGAGCTCGTGCGCGTTGCGCGCGCGGCGGTCGAGGCGGGCGTCGTGGGATACGGGATACTCGGAGCGACGCGGCCGTAGTTTGCGGCGGAAGCGACGCGTGCCGCATCGAACACGGTAGTGAGGCCCTTCCTCCTCCTTCCGCTCACGGCGCTCGCGCTCATCGCGGCCGGATGCGGCACGGCGGGCGACTCGTCTGGTCCCGAGACGAGGAGCGCGGGCGCCGAGGGAGCGGAGGAGGAAAGCGCCGGCAGAGGGCGCAGCGGTATCGGGTCGCTCGCCGCGGGCTGGAAGACGGACTTCACGAAGCACACGGTTTCGCTCGACGAGTTCACGAGCGGAGGTCCCGGGAAGGACGGTATTCCGGCGATCGACGAGCCGCGCTTCGAATCGGCGGAGGACGGCGACCGCTGGCTCGAGGACAAGGAACCGGTGATCGAGCTGGTCGTCGGTGGGGAGGCGCGCGCCTACCCGCTCCAGATCCTCATCTGGCACGAGATCGTGAACGACGAGGTTGCGGGCGTCCCCGTCGCCGTCACCTTCTGTCCGCTGTGCAACACGGCGCTGGTCTTCGACCGCCGCATCGACGGCCGCGTGCTCGACTTCGGGACGACCGGCAATCTCCGCAACTCCGATCTGGTCATGTATGACCGCGAGACCGAGAGCTGGTGGCAACAGTTCGGCGGGGAGGCCGTCGTGGGCGAGCTCGCCGGGACGAAACTGCGACTGCTGCCCGCTCGCATCGTCTCCTCTGGAGACTTTCAGGACGAGCACCCGGATGGCCAGGTGCTCTCCAGGGACACGGGTTTCGACCGCTCGTACGGCCAGAATCCGTACGTCGGCTACGACGACGTCGACACGCCGCCGTTCGCGTCCGTCGAGAATCCCGACGACGACCGGCTCCAACCCAAGGAGCGCGTCGTCTTCATCGAGCGGGGCGGCGACGCGGTCGCCATTCCCTTCCCGATTCTCGCGGAGGCGGGGTCGCTCGAGCTCACGGTCGGCGGAACGGAGCTCGAGATCCGGTGGCAGGCCGGTGCGCGTTCGGCGCTCGACCACGCGGCCGTCGCCGCCGGGCGCGACGTCGGCTCCGTCGACGTCCGCTCGCGCTCGACCGGCAAGCGCGTCGCCTTCGACACGCCCTTCTGGTTCGCGGTCGCGGCGTTTCGGCCGGACGTCGAGGTCGTGCGTGGCCCCTCGTGAGCATCACGCGCCAGCTCGCCTTCCTCCTCGTCGCGATCGTGGCCGGTATCGCCGTCTTTGCCGTCGTCGGCGTCGTCACGTCGGACACTGAGCTCGTGCGCGGCGGCGAGCGCGAGGAGCCACTAGCGGCCGCGATCGCTTCATTCGACACCGACGAGATCGTCGACGTCCTTCCTCGCGACGCGATCGCGGCCATCGATGATCCCAGCTTCGCGCCCGCCTCGGCGCCGACGCTCCCCGAGGAGGAGCTCGTGATCGGTGTCGAGATAAGAGGAGAGGCGCGCGCCTACCCCGTCCGCGTCCTCTCCGCGCACGAGATCGTGAACGACGAGATCCGGGGGCAGCCCTTCGCCGTCACCTGGTGACCGCTCTGCTTTTCGGCGGTCGTGTACGACCGCGAGATTCGAGGGCGGACACTGACGTTCGGGGTCTCGGGGAAGCTTTACCGCAATTCGCTCGTGATGTACGACCGCGAGACGGAATCGCTCTGGAGCCATCTGCTCGGGGCGGCGGTCGACGGTCCGCTCGCCGGCGCCCGCCTCGAGATGATCCCGTCCGCCTTCACGCAGTGGGGAGAGTGGCGGAGACGGCACCCGCGCACGCTCATTCTGTCGCCGGGGCGAAGCCCCTACGGCCATTTCTCTGCGGATCCGTACAGCGGCTACTACGAAAGCGAGCGAGTCGGCGTTCTGGGCCCGTCACGGAGCGACGATCGTCTTGCCCCGAAGGCGCTCGTCTTCGGCGTCATGGCGCCGGCGGCGAAGGCGTACTCGTTCGAGGACCTGGAGCGCCTGGGGACGATCCGCGACTCCATCGCCGGCGAGCCGGTGGAGGTGATCTACAAGCCTGAATCCCAGAGCGCGGAGGCGTTCCTGGTCCGGGGTGGGGGGCGCGAGCGTCTCCCCTCGACTCCGATCTTCTGGTTCGCGTGGGTCGACTTCTTTCCGGACGCTCCGCTCTGGAAACCGCCGCGCTAGATCTGCCAACCCGTGAAGCGCGCGAGCCGGGTCGTCACCTCGACGAGGTCGCCGCTCACGAGGAGCGCGCCGAACGCGACGAGGAACGCGGCAGAGGCGGTGCTGACGACGCGCCAGTGCGCTCGAAACCAGCCCGCGACGCCGAGGGCGCGCGTGAAGAGCAGACCGAAGAGAAGGAACGGGACGCCGAGTCCGAGCGAATAGGCGCCGAGGAGGATTGCGCCCTCGGCCGCGCCGGTTCCGGCCGAGAGCGTCAGGATCGCCGCGAGTGTAGGGCCGATGCAAGGTGTCCATCCCGTGGCGAAGGCGACGCCGGTGGCCGTCGACATCACGAGGTTCGGGGACCCGCTGCGCACACGGAAGCGGCGCTCAGCGGCGAGGATGCGCGGAAGCGGAAGGCCGAGAAACGTCACGGCGGCCAGGATGACGAAGACTCCGGCGACGATCTCGAGCGTTCGCCGGTGCTCGAGGAGGGCCGTCCCGAACCACGCCACGCCCGCACCGAAGGCGACGAACATCGCCGTGAACCCGACGACGAAGGCGGCGGTCGAGGCGACGACGCGCCGCGGACGCGCGCCGAGCTCCCCGAAGCCGACGCCGGAGACGAAGGAGAGATAGCCGGGGACGAGCGGAAACACGCACGGAGACGTGAAGGAGACGACCCCGGCCGCAAACGCGATCGCGAGTCCCGCGGGGCCCAGATCGATCACGAGTCGATCGCGAGCTCGAGGCCGCGCTCGAAACCCGCGCGGTCGGTGGCGCCGATAACCTGTGCCATGACCTTGTGCCGCTCGTCGAGGAAGTACGTCGTCGGTAGCCCCACGAGGCCGATCGCGGCCGTCTTCGTCCCGGCCACGTCGTAGATGCTCGGGTGCGACCAGCCCCACTTGCGGTAGAACGCCTTCGCGCCCTCGACCGTGTCCTGGAAGTCAAGCCCGAGGACGACGGCCTCGGGATGCGCAGCGGCGAACTCGCGCAGCGCGACCGCCTCCTCGTTGCAACCTGGGCACCAGGAGGCCCAGACGTTGATCACGACTGGCTTCCCTCGGAATTCAGCCAAGTCGACGTGCTTGCCGGTGACCGGGTCTTCTCCGGCGAGATCGGGAGCGGCAGTTCCGTCGGCTCGCGTCGGCTCCGCGCCCGTCGACTGCCGCATCGCCGAGCTAGGAGCTGCTTCGTTCGAATCGCCGCTGCTGCGCGCGAGAACGAGGCCCGCCGCGAACACAGCGGCGACGGAGGCGAAGGCGAGAGCGAGGAGGGCGCGCCTGCGGGTCAACCGCCCGGGTGCTCCTCGCTCTCGCGGATCCGCCTGAGGACGGAGTCGGCGATCTCGGGCCTCGCCGGCGGCTCGCGCCGACCGAGCGTCCGCAGATCGTCGAGCGCCGCGAGGAAGCTCCGGTAGAGCGCCCGGCACATCTCGCAATGCGCCAGGTGGCGCGTAACGCGCCAGCCCTTGTAGCCCCGAAGCTCGCCCTCGGCGTGCGCAGACATGAGCCGCTGTGTCTCGTCG
>JACCYG010000323.1 GCA_013696595.1 Actinomycetota bacterium
TGACGACGTAGCCGACCTCGCCGGCCTCGAGCTCCTTCACCGGGCTGCGCTGCGGCGAGAGGAAGCCCAGCTCCTCGGCCTCGAACCGCGTTCCCTGTGCCATCGCGCGCAGCCCCTCGCGCGGCCGGAAGGCGCCGTCGACCATCCGCACGAAGGCGACGACGCCGCGGTACTGGTCGTACGACGAGTCGAAGACGAGCGCGCGCGGCGGGGCTGCGGGATCCCCCTCGGGGGCCGGGATCCGCTCGACGATCGCGTCGAGGACGTCCTCCACTCCCTCTCCGGTCTTGGCAGAGATGCGAAGGACCCGATCGGGCTCCTCGCCCACGAGGTCGGCGACGTCGGCGGCGCTGCCCTCGGGGTTGGACTGAGGCAGGTCGATCTTGTTCACGACGGGGACGATCTCGAGGTTGTTCTCGATCGCGAGGTAGGCGTTTGCGAGAGTCTGGGCCTGGATCCCCTGCGCCGCGTCGACGACGAGAAGAGCCCCTACGCATGCCTGAAGCGCGCGCGAGACCTCGTACGTGAAGTCGACGTGCCCGGGCGTGTCGATCAGGTTCAGTTGGTGGCCCTTCCACGCGACGCGGACCGCCTGCGCCTTGATCGTGATCCCGCGCTCGCGCTCGAGGTCCATCGAGTCGAGCACTTGCTCACGCATCTCGCGCCCAGAGAGCGTCTGCGTCACCTCGAGGATGCGATCGGCGAGCGTCGACTTGCCGTGGTCGATGTGCGCGACGATGGAGAAGTTGCGGATCAGGTCGAGGCTCATGGCGTCCGGGAGCGGCGAACGAGCGAGAGAAGCGCGTCCAGCTCCCGGATTCGAAGGATACGGGCGCCGAGCAGAAAGACACCCGCGGCGGCTGTGACGGCGAGTCCTACCGAAAGGACCTGATCTCCGAGCGAGCGCCCGAGCGCGTTGTCGAGCCCGTACCAGCTCCCGTACGCCGTGGCTGCGGCGATCACTGCGGCGATCGTCGTCCTGACGTAGGCATCGAGCGTCTGACGGCCCTCGATCCGGCCGAGCCTGCGCCGCACGAAGACGAGGAGGGCGATCGTCCCGGCTAGGTTCACGAGTGACGTCGCGAGCGGGATCCCCCAGATGCCGACGCGGTAGAGCGCCGCGTTCAGGACGACCTGGAAGGCGAGGTTGCCGAGCGCGACCGTCGTCGGGATCCACGGCGACTGCAGGCTGAAGAACGAGCGGTTGAGCATGAGCATCGTTCCGTTGAACGTGAGCCCCACGGCGAATGCGAGCAGCGCCTGGGCGACGACTTCGGTCTCGTGCGGGCCGAACGCGCCGCGCTCGTAGAGGAGCCGGACGATGGGGGTTGCAAGGACGGCCGTGACGGCGCTCGCAGGAATCAGCATGAAGCCGATCTGGCGGAGGCCGAGCGAAACCATCCCGCGGAAGGCGTTCATGTCGGCACGGGCCGCGAGCCGAGAGAGCGACGGAAAGAGGACTGTCGTGACCGCCACCGAGAACATCCCCTGCGGGAGCATGTAGATCCGGAAAGCGGCGTCGATCGCGCTCGGCGCGAGCTGTGGATCGATGTAGCGCGCCGCAAAGAACGTATTGATGACCAGGTTGAAGTTGATGAGCCCGATCCCGAGCGTCACCGGGACCATCAACGTGAAGACTCGCTTGATCGCGGGGTCGCGCCAGTCGATCGCAACGCGGAGCTGGCCGTCTCGCCCACGAAGCCACGGGAGCGGAAGGAGGAGCTGGATCACCGTCGCAACGACGACGGCGCCGGCATACACATAGAGCTTTCCGTCGGCACTGTCGGCGCGCGGCACGCCGACGACGAGCCCTACGATGATCGCGACGTTCCAGAAGATCGGACTGAGCGCTGGGACGGTGAAGTGCTCGTAGCTGTTCAGGATTCCGACGACGATCCCGGTGAGGCCGAGCAGGACGACGATCGGAAAGAGGATTCGGGAGAGGTTGACGACGAGGTCGTGCTGGTCCGCCTCGTAGCCGAACGGCCGCATGATCCACGGCGCGGCAAGGATGAAGAGCGCCGTTACGCCGCCGAGCCCGAGCAGGACGAGCCAGAGGAGCGTCGACGCGACGCGCCAGGCCCGCGCCGTGTCTTTCTTCTCGAGGATCTCGCTGAAGACCGGAACGAATGCGGCAGAAAGTGCCGTGTCGGCGACGAGCGAGCGAATGAGATTGGGTACCTGGAAGGCGACCGTGAAGGCGTTGATCGGGCCCTCGACCCCGAAGTAGCGGCGGACCAGGATCTCGCGGAAGAGACCGAGGATGCGCGAGCCACCCGTGGCGACGGAGAAGACCGCTGTCGACCAGGCGAGGCGGCGTGCCTGCCCTGTGTCCTCCCGTGCGGCCCCGATCGCAGGCTCCCCCGGGTCGCCCGATCGGCCCGGCTCGCCTTGTTGGTCCGCGGTCGATTCGCTTCGTCCGTCGGGCTGTTGTCCTTCCTCTCGCTCGTCGCCGCTCGACACGGAAAGGGATCGTAAGGATGCGGCCACCCGGAACCAGTTCTCCTGGGCGCTAAGCGATCGGTGCCCGCGACAATACCGCCGCGCCAGGCGCACCCGAAGAGGCACACATTCGAGAGGAATCCGTGACCCACGCGCGCGTTTTTCCGCAGTACGCTGACCGCATGGGGGTGCCTACGGG
>JACCYG010000007.1 GCA_013696595.1 Actinomycetota bacterium
CGGACTGCATGGCGATTTGCAGCGCTTTTCCGCAGCACCTTCATCACTCGTAATGAAGGGGTCCGCGGTTCGAGTCCGCGCGTCGGCTCTCTGCTTTGCAGGCTTTTTCTCGCGCCGTGACGCCAGGAATGGCAACGCTGCCGAACACGAGGCGAACATCGCCCGAACACCTGGATGAAGGGATCGAAGGGTTTGCCTCGATGTGCACGGTTGTTGCCGAGCCTTCACGTGCTCGCTCCTCGGCTCCATTCGGTTGGATTGGACGTCTACGTTGACGCCCCAGTGACAGAGCGCCGAGGTTGGAGCGACACACTCAACCGCGGATCGGGCGGAGAGGAAGCCGAGGCGGCGCGCCGATCGTCTTACGCAGGCGTTCGGCCGCCAGGACGTGGCCCTTGCGCTCGTGGAGCTGCAGCGCTTGCTCGTACGCGCGCACCGCGTCGGGCTCCCGGCCTGCCGCGCGCAGCACGTCGCCGAGCGTCTCGTAGGCGAGCGTCGACATGAAGACCTGCCCGCTCGTGGCCGCGTGACTGCCAACCGAGCTGGCAGTAGGCGGCGAGGCTGTCGAGGATCTCGTCGGCGGTCTTGTGCCAGACGAATGGCTTTGGGTCATCGTTCCAGTTGGCGATCCAGGTGCGGATCGAGGCGACGAGGTCACGGACGGAGCGGTGGCTGCCGCGCTTGATCCATTTCGTGGTGAGCTCGGCGAGCCAGCGCTCGACGAGGTTGAGCCAGGAGTTGTAGGTGGGGGTGACATGGAGCGTGAAGCGCGGGTGGCGGAGGAGCAGCGCTGGATCGAGGGCGTCTTGTCCGTCGAGGAGTTGTCGAGCACCAGGTGGACGTCGAGATGCGCCGGCACAGAGGCGTCGATCAGGGTTGAGGAAGCGACGGAACTCCTCAGCGCGATGCCGTGGCGTCGTCTCCGCGATCACCTGCCCCGAGGCGACATCAAGCGCCGCGTACAGGTAGGTCGTCCCGTTGCGGACGTAGTCGTGGCTGCGCCGCTCCGGCACACCCGGCATCAGCGGCAGCACCGGCGCCGAGCGGTCGAGCGCCTGGATCTGCGCCTTCTCATCGACACAAAGCACCACCGCTGCCTCCGGCGGGTTCAGGTA
The DNA here is from genome assembly GCA_013696595.1 of Actinomycetota bacterium. GTDB lineage: Bacteria > Actinomycetota > Thermoleophilia > Gaiellales > Gaiellaceae > JACCYG01. The sequence goes on from JACCYG010000007.1 coordinate 1,116, forward strand.
CAGGCCGACGATGTCGCGCACCTTGTCGATGAGCTGCGGATCGGGCGAGAGCTTGAACGCCTCCGTCTGGTGCGGCTTGAGCCCGAACGCCCGCCAATCCGGCTGACCGCCGACTGGCTCATCCCGGTCGCCGCAGCCATCGAGCGCGTCGACCAGTGCGTCGCGTTCGTCGGCTGCTGCTCCAGCGTCTTCACGATCACCCGCTCGACGTCCTCGTCGCTGATCGTGCGCGGCTTCCCCGGCCGCGGCTCATCGGCAAGCCGTCGAAGCCACGGCGGGCGAACCGGCCCCGCCACTTGCCGACCATATTGTGGTTGTCGGCCGCGATCTCCTTACTCGAACGTCCCTCCGCGGCCGCCAACACGATCCGGCAGCGAAACGCGAGCGCCTGCGAGCTCTTCGGCCGCCGCGCCCACCGCTCCAACACCTCGCGCTCCTCGTCACTGAGCACGACCTCCGCCCGAGCCGCCATAACCGCCCCCAATCCTCGCCGATGACCACGACGACTTCGACACCAGCGAGCGGGACCCTGCGAACTACCGACTCAGGACACTAGACCTTCGCGTCCACGTCGACGCTCACCTGCTGCGTCCCTCCCGAGCAGGATCCTTGCGCTTGGCGTCGGCGGTCGTCGCTGTCGCTGTCGGGTGCGCACTGGTCGGCGTCGCCCATCCTCGATCAGCGAAGGAGCGAGCCCGACGAAACGGCGGCGAATGAGCGTCCCACGAGCGAGCGCCGCGCGCCTCCCGTCCCGGCTCACGGCGGCTTGACATCGCGGGAGACGGGGCTCAAACTCGGACGCCTGCGGCGTCAGCCAGCCACGATCGACGAGGGGGAAACTTGATCAGAAGAATGCTCGCGCTTACGAGCCTCGCGCTGACGACCGCGTTCGCGGTCGGCGCCGCGCCGGCGTCCGCGAATCACGCGTGGAACAACTATCACTGGGCTCGCACGGCCAATCCATTCACGCTGAAGGTGGTCGACAGCAACACCGCTGACTGGGACGACAACCAGGCCTTCGCATTGACCGACTGGTCGGGTTCCACCGTCATGGATGTCGTCCGCGAGGCCGGCGACGACTCGACGCGTGCCCGCAAGCGGTGCGCGATGATCAGCGGGAAGATCCACTCCTGCAACGCCTCTTACGGTTTCAACGGCTGGCTCGGGCTCGCCTCGATCAACATCGCGAGCGGTGGGCACATCACTCAGGGATCCGCCAAGATGAACGACTCCTACTTCAACTCGGGGTCGTACACGGAGACGAATCGCCAGCATGTGATGTGCCAGGAGATCGGCCACGACTTCGGCCTGACCCACCAGGACGAGTCCGGCGCCGACTTGAACACGTGCATGGACTACGCGGACGCGCTCGACAACCCGAGCCCGAACAAGCACGACTACGACCAGCTAGAGACAATCTATTCGCACACCGATCCGTCGACGACGATCGGAGCGAGTATCAGCAGTCTTCCGGACGCCGTTCCCTCGTGGGCTCCGGCCACGCAGAAGACGCGGTCGGTCTACGTCGACAAGCTGGACGACGGCACCGAGCTCGTCACGTTCGTGCTCTGGGCTAACCCGATCCACGGCTGGCGCTGAGAGTCACGACCCTGTCCGGCGCGCGCGTCGCGCCGGACAGGGTCGGCTCTTAGCCTGCGATGCGCACGAGATAGCTCGCCGAGCCCTTGGCGGCGCGGGCCTCGATCAGCACGATCCCGCTGCCGCGGACACGCCAAGCCGTATCGCGCAGCGCGACGAGCGGATACGACGCCTTCGTCGTCAGGTTGCGGGCAAGGATCGACCGGGGGATGAATCCCAGATGGATCGAGAGCACCTGTCCCGGACTGAGCGATGCACGAGGAAGGTCGGTGCGTCGCGCGGGCGGCAGGAAGTCCACGCATGCCGTCGTCCAGCAGAAGCTCGAATAGGCGAACCACGCCGCGCGTCCGTTTGCCTGAAACCAGGCCGCCGGCGGCTCCGACGTCGTGCCGGCGACATTCGGCGGTGGCGTCCCCGGCTTCGCCTTGGCTGCCCCGGCAAGCAGAGCGAGCAGCAAGACCCCCAGAACGATGGTGAAGGAGATTCGTGTCTTCATAGACCTAACCTACGCCGCCGGAGCAGCTTTCGTCACCGGCTAGTGCCCTGAGTCCGTAGTTCGCAGGGACCCGCGGTTTGGCGGCGAAGTCGTCTTGATCGGTGGCGAGGATTGGAGGCGGGCGCAGCGGACTGAGGTCGTGATCGGCGAGCAAGAGCGGGAGGTGCTGGAGCGGTGGGCGCGCCGCCCGAAAACAGCGGCTCATCCTGACGAACCGGTTTCGTCGTGGGGCGCACCGACCGGCTTCGACTCGGGCGAGCCGCGCTGGCGCAGGTAGATCGTGAAGACGACCATCGTGCCGATCGCGAGGAACTCCGACTGCCAGTTCTGGAGCGACTTTTCCCAGAAGTCGGGGTCGAGGAGATAGCGAGCCCAGGTCACGGTCGCCCCGTTGTGCTCGCGCTGGTCTGTGTTGAAGACCCGCCAGTTGTTCAGCGACTGGCCGAACCAGGTGGCGAAGAAGATCAGCGCCATCACGATCAGGAGCGAGTTTTCGTAGAGCCGTGTCCGCCAGTCGTCGAGCTTCGCGAGTCTTGGGCCTCGTTCGGGCGCGTGTTCGCCGATCTCCTGCTTCTGCCTCGACTCGCGCCCTAGATCTTCGAGCCTTTTCGACTCGTTCGATCCCTTCTGGACGAGCCAGATCGTCGCGCCGATGAAGAGCGAGAACTGGAGGAACTCGGACTGCCAGTTCTCGAGGACGGCACCTCCGAAATCGGGCGAGCGCACGTACTCCCACCAGGACAGGGTCTCGCCGCCGTGCCGCAACTCCTCCCCGTTGGTCGCGTGCTGTCCCGCGAACGATTGTCCGATGAGGGTGCCGAGGAAGATCGTCCCGAAGAAGAGCGAGAGGCCGTTCTCGAACGCGAAGCGCCTCACTGCTGTGTGAGACCGACGATCACGAAGATGATGACCCCGCCGGCGATCAGCAACCAGTAGGAGGTGAACATCGTCCGCATCGCAACGAGAATCCCCTCCTGCTTGAGCACCGAAACAGGAACGTCGTCTCCGCCGCAGACTTCGACCTGCTCGCTCCTGGTTCGCATCGCGACGTGTGCGGCAGCCCGCTCAGGGAGCGAGGACGATGCGGCCGAGTACCCGTCGCAAACGTCTTCGCGAGCCTCGCGATCGCCCCATCCGAAGCCGGCCCGCGAGAACCGTCACCGCCGGTGCCGGCAAGACCTCCGCGCCAACACGAAACTCGCGCGAGCACGGGCAACCTCCGTGTCTCAGAACGGCAAGGCGCTGCCCTGGAAGCGAGCGGTTGTTACAGCGATTGTGCGCCGCGCGTATCAAACGGCGCCCACGCCGCCCTTCTGCCGTCATAGACTTACCGTCATAGGGACGCAGTCGAACAAGGGGAGGGGATATGCGTAAGCTCACGGCAACACCGCGGCGTGCGCTCGCCGTGCTGGCGGGGACCGTCGGCGCGAGCGTCGTGTTGACGTCCGCGGCGCTCGCAACGCACGCGTTTGGCGATCGGGAGGTG
>JACCYG010000022.1 GCA_013696595.1 Actinomycetota bacterium
GTCAAACGACCCTTCCCGCGTGGCCCGCTCGTGGCTTTCCTACGCGCAATTCCAAGCGTGCTCGTGTACCCGGAGGATCATTCGTACCGCGGCTCGTCGCTCTGGCGCGATTACGTGCTCGTCCGCAAGCTTCGGTCACTCCGAACTGGCGTTCTGATCACGACTCGACCCGCTCTCAACCTCCTAGCCGCCGAGCTCGCGCCGTCCGGCCTCGTCACCGTCGGTCAGGAACACCTGAACCTCGGCACGTACAAGCCTGGCCTCGCGGGCGAGATTGCCCACCGCTACCCAAAGCTGGACGCGGTCGGCGTCCTAACAGAAGATGACCTCAGCGGGTACGCCAACGTGCTCGCGCGCGACTCGACACGCGTCGTTCACATCCCGAATGCCGTCCCGAGGCTCGAAGGTGGGAGCTCGACGCTATCCAGCCCCCTGGTCGTCGCCGCCGGGCGGCTCACGCCCCAGAAGGGCTTCGATCTCCTGATCGAGGCCTTCGCCCACGTAGTCGAACGTCACTCCGACTGGAGGCTGCACATCTACGGGAGCGGGGAGAAGCTGGAAGAGCTTCGGAAGCTCATCTTCGAGCGCGAGCTCTACAACAACGTGTTCCTGATGGGCCGTGCACGCGAGCTCGGGCGCGAGTTCGAGAGGGCGTCCGTGTTCGCGTTGAGCTCTCGCTTCGAGGGCCTTCCGATGGTGCTGCTCGAAGCAATGAGCAAGCGCCTGCCGGTCGTGAGCTTCGACTGCCCGACAGGCCCCCGCCAGGTCGTGACCCACGGTCGCGACGGTCTCCTCGTCCCGAACGGCGACATCGGCGCGTTTGCCATGTCGCTGCTCGAGTTGATCGAGGACGCCTCCAAGCGCCGCCGGATGGGCGACGCCGCGCTCGAGACAGCCGGACGCTACGACATCCAGGTTGTCGGCCAACAGTGGGCCGACCTTCTCCGCGAGCTGACCGGGGCAGCACCCGGAGTCGGGCCGATCGAGGTGAATGGAGCCGGCGTCGGGAGGCGCAAGAACGTGTCACTGACGACGTCCGAGCGCTGACGACGGGAGGCTCCGGAGCCAGCGTGAAAACGAGCGCATTGCTCTTTGCGACGGCCGCGGCGGCCGAGGGCGGCCCCGCCGCGACGCTGCCCGCAGGGGACTCAACGGTCGTCGGCCGCCTCCTCGACCAGCTCGACGCTCTCGGCGTCCGTCGTGCTTGGATCGTAACCCGGTCCGCCTGGAAGGAGGTGGTGGAGGAAGCAGCCGGGAAGGCCGGTCTCGCCGTGATCGTCGTCGCCTCTGCGGACACGACCGAGGATCTCCGCATGACGGCCGAGATCGCAGACGAGGCTCACGGACGTGTGGTCATCGGCTGTGCGCACGTCCTGACCCACGGCGAAGCTCTGGCGGGCCTGCTCGCCGATCCGCGCATCGTCACCGGCATCCTGGGCACGTCCTCGCCGCGCGGGTTCTGGTCGTTCGCCGTACGCACAGTCCGCGGACGCGTGGTCAGCGCGGCCTCGCCGTTTCACTCCGCCGGCCGGCCGAACAACTACTTCCTGGGCTTCGTGAAGGTCGACCCCCGCGACCGAGGGCGCCTCGTCGCCGCGGCTCGACACTTCGCCGATCTCTCTGCCGAGGAGCCTGAGCGCTGGGAGAGCCAGCTCGACCGAATAGCGAACGAATGGCGCGTGCGCCTATGGCAGGTGGCGCAGGAGCGCGAGACGGGAGTCGCGCCCGATCCAGGCCGGTTCCCCGACCCGGCCTCGATCCGGCTCGCGCCGCAGGACGAGGAAGAGATCGAGCTCCGGCTTCGCGCTGCGGAAGAGGACGTCGTCGGGGTCCTCGTGGTCGGCCTCGTCCGAAGCGGCGTCCACCTCTCGCTGCGGGGCCTGCGCGGCTTCTTCTACGCAACCCCTCTCTCCGAGCGCGCCGCAAGAGCTGCCGTCAAGGAGATGAGCGGATACAACGAGGACCGGGTCGCGCTCGACTCCGCCGTCAAGGCGCGAGACGGCTTCTTCACGACGTTCTTCGTCAGCCCGTACTCGAAGTACATCGCCCGCTTCGCCGCCCGGCGCGGGTGGACGCCGAACGCGGTGACCACCGTGTCGCTCGCTCTCGGCATCATCGCCGCCGCGTGCTTCTCCGTCGGCAGCCGCGCGGGGCTGATCGCCGGAGCCGTGCTGCTTCAGGTCGCCTTCACCGTGGATTGCGTCGACGGCCAGCTCGCACGCTACACCCGCACCTTTTCCAAGCTTGGGGCCTGGCTCGACTCCGTCTTCGACCGATCCAAGGAATACCTCGTGTACGGCGGTCTCGCAATCGGCGCCTCCCGCGGCTTCGGTCAGGACGTCTGGACACTCGCCGCCGCCGCCCTCATCCTCCAGACCTTCCGGCACCTGCTCGACGTCGCCTACGCAACGCGACAGCACGAGGTGATCGAGTCGGCGCCCTCACGTCCGCTCGAGGAGCAAGACGATGCGCCCCTTCCGATCGACCTTCCCGCCCCCAGAATGGCACAGGTCTTCTCGACGTTCGACGTTCACTCGGGCGGCGGTGGAACGACCGTCGTGACGAAGGTGCCCCCACGCTTCGGGGTCGCGCGAGCGGCGACTGACGGACGAAGCGCGGGGAGGACGGGCGTTGAGGACGGGCTCGGCGTCTCGACGTTCGCCAGTCGCGCGGTCACCGCTGCGTGGGCTCTCGACGAATGGCGGTTGACACGCTGGGCCAAGCGCATTCTCGTTCTACCGATCGGAGAGCGCTTCGCGCTCATATCGCTGACCGCCGCCGTCTGGACGCCACGCGTCACCTTCATCGTCCTCCTCGCATGGGGCGGCGTGGCCGCCGCCTACGCCGTCGTCGGCCGGATGCTCGCCGCGCTCGCAAGATGACAGCGCTCCAGGCTTACCGCGACGACGGCCCGCTCGCCGGATGGATCGGGAAGCGGGCCAGGGGTGCAGTCCCCGTGGACGAGTTGCTCCTCACCGTGATTGCCGCAATCCCGCTCGCCGCCGTCCTCGCCACCGCGGAGGATCGAGCTCCGACATACGCGATCGGCGCAGCCGTCCTCATTTTCGTCCTCATCGCAGGCTCGGCCTGTAACTCGGAGGCCCGCCCACTCGTCTGGGCTGTTCCCCCCCTTCTCCGAGCCGTCGAGTACTCGTTCCTAGTCGCGCTCACCGCACTTTCCGATCCCGACGCCATGCCGTTTTGCTTCGCCTTCCTCGGCGTCCTCGCGTTGCACCACTACGACACCGTCTACCGGTTGCGACACCAGCATGTCGCTCCTCCCGCGTGGGTCGGCACCGCCGGAGGCGGCTGGGAGGGCCGCATGATCGCCGCCTCGATCCTGGCGGCGACCGACTTCCTCGGCGCGGGGCTCGTCGTCGTCGCAGCCACTCTCGCGCTCGTCTACGGGCTCGAAAGCACAACGAGCTGGCTTCGGTTCGGGCGGGAGCGCCACGCCGCACCGGACGAGGCGGTAGGCGAGGGTGAGGACGTGCTCGCGGAATGATCGGCTTGGTGCTGGCGGCGGGGCCGGGGCGCCGGCTTCACCCGCTCACCGAGGCGCTGCCGAAGACCCTTTTGCCACTCAGCGACGGGCGAACGATCCTCGACCTTGCACTTGAGAACCTTCGATCGGTGGACATCGCAGAAGTGGTCGTCGTGACAGGATTTGCCGCAAACCGAATCGCTGAGCGTGTGCCGGACCTCGAGCACCGCTACGGCGTGCGGCTCGAGCTCGTTTTCAATGAGCACGCCGAGGAGTGGAACAACGCCTACTCACTCTGGCTTGCCCGTGACGCATTTCGCGAAGGCGTCCTCCTCGTCAATGGAGACACCGTTCATCCGAGAAGCGTCGAGGACATGCTCGTCGCATTGCGCGGTCCGGACGTCGTGCTCGCGGTCGACCGGGGGAAGCCACTTGGCGAAGAGGAGATGAAAGTCCTCCTCTCGGAGGAGGGG
>JACCYG010000034.1 GCA_013696595.1 Actinomycetota bacterium
GCTGTCAGGTGGTCGACCTCGCGGCCGCGGACGGAAAACCGATGGAGATGCTCCGTACGGCGGTCTCGGCGACCTCGTTCGACGATCCCGACAAGGACTCGAACGAGGAGGACGCGAACCAGCGCAAGGCTCTCCGTCTGATCGCGAAGATCCCGACCCTCGTCACGCGCTACCAGCGCCGGCGCGAGGGCCAGGAGCCGGTCGAGCCGGACTCGGATCTCGACTACGCGACGAACTTTCTCACGATGCTGCGCGGTGAGCAGCCGACCGAGGAGGAGGCGCGGACGTTCGACGTCGCGATGATCCTCCACGCAGACCACGAGATGAACGCGTCGACGTTCACGGCGCGCGTGATCGCGTCGACGCTTTCGGACATGCATTCGGCGGTCACGGGCGCGATCGGCGCCCTCAAGGGGCCGCTCCACGGGGGCGCGAACGAACAGGTGATGGAGACGCTCGCCTCGATCGACGATCCCGACCGGATCGAGGAGGAGGTCCGCCGTCGCCTGGAGGAGAAGCAGCGGATCATGGGGTTTGGCCACCGGGTCTACAAGACCATGGACCCGCGCGCGGCGATCCTGAAAGAGCACTCTCACCGGCTTGCCGAGGAGGCGGACGGAAGCGAGCCGAACTGGTACGAGATGTCCGAGCGGTTGGAGCGGGTCGTCCTCGACGAAAAGGGGCTCTACCCGAACGTGGACTTCTACTCGGCCTCGACGTACCACTACCTCGGGATCCCCACTGACCTCTTCACGACGCTCTTCGTCGCGAGCCGGGTTGTCGGCTGGGCTGCACACGTGATCGAGCAGCACCGCGACAATCGCCTGATCCGCCCTAACTCGGAGTACGTCGGCCCCAGGCGGCGCGAGTACCCCGCTCTGGCCGAGCGTTCGTGACCAATCTCGCCGAGGCGGCGTCGAGGGCCGCAGGCCTGTCGGACGAGCAGGCTCTCGCCAATCTGCGGCGGGAGGTCGCCGATGATCTGGAAGCGGCCGCGCGAAGCTCCGACTACCGCGAGCGAGCTGTCGCCTACCGCGCGATCGGCCAGCTCCGCTTTGCTCAGAAGACGGAGCTCCTCCGCCGCGGGCTCGAGGACGAGAGCCCCGCGTGCCGTGGCTCGGCCCTTCTCGCGCTGGAGCTCCTCTCGCGCGATCACCCCGGCCTCGTGAACGCGGTTCGCCCGCGGCTGCACAACCTCGCAACCGAAGACCCGAACGGCGCCGTCCGCCGGCTCGCCATTCTGTCGCTGAAGAACGGCTCGCCGGCGAAGGACACGCTGACGCTGCTCTCCCATCTCGCCGAGGGGGAGGAGGACGGGAAAGAATTGCGGGCAGCGGCCGCGTCGGTCCATCAGGCGCTCAAGCGCAAGGCCGCAGCGCGCTGAGCCACGCGGACAGGTCCTCCTAGCTGCGGCGGCGGGCGTGTGGATGCGCCCGGAAGAAGGTCTCGCGACGGCGCCGTTCCGAGACGTGCGTGTAAATCTCGGTGGTTCCCAGGTCGGCGTGGCCGAGCATCTCCTGGACGCTTCGCAGATCGGCGCCCCCCTCGAGGAGATGGGTGGCGAAGGAGTGGCGGAGGAGGTGAGGGTGCACGCGTGTCGGGTCGAGCCCGGCGTTCACCGCAAGGCGCCGGAGGACGAGAAAGGCCCCCGCGCGCGTGAGACCGCCTCCCTGAGCGTTCAGGAACAGCTCGGGGCGGTGCCGGCGGTCGAGGTAGGGCCGGCCGCGCGAGAGATAGCGGCGGACCGCCTCGACGGCCTGCTTTCCGAGCGGCACGATCCGCTCCTTGTCGCCCTTGCCGACGCACCGTACGGCACGGTTCTCGAGGTCGACGCTCCCGCGTTCGAGTGAGACGGCCTCGCCGACGCGAAGACCCGCGCCGTAGAGGAGCTCGACGAGCGCGTGATCGCGCAGAGCGCGTGGTGTCGTTCCGGCGGCGGCGTCGATCAGCCGTTCGATCTCTGCCGGTGTGAGCGAGCGCGGCAGGCGATTCCGCCTGCGCGGGAGCGGGATGTCTGCAGCCGGGTTGTCCGAGCGGATTCCGAGCAGGACGAGATGCCGAAAGAACGTCCGCGTCGCCGAGGCCTTTCGTGCGATGGAGCTCGGCGCCATGCCGCCGCCGCGGAGGTCCGCGAGCCAGCTCTGAACCTCGTCCCTCGTCGCCGAGGTGGGCGAGCGCCCGAGGAACGCCGCGAACCCGGCGAGGTCGCGCCGGTATGCGTCGACGGTTCGGGGCGCTTTCTGGGCCGCGAGGAGCGCGAGAAAGCTGTCGACGGCGACGTCAGGCGCGGGGGTGCGCGTGGTCATAGACCTTCCGGAGACGTTTCGCGTCGACATGGCTGTAGATCTGGGTGGTCGAGAGCGACGAGTGTCCAAGGAGCTCTTGGATGGTTCTTAGATCGGCACCGCCTTCCAGGAGATGAGTGGCAAATGCGTGGCGGAGCCGGTGTGGATTCGGGAGAAGCCTCCGGAGAGTGGACGTGTCGAGGGGCCGGCCACGAGCGGAGACGAAGAGCCGGTCCTCGGCTCCGCGCGCGAGCGCCGGCCGTCCGTCCTCGAGGTACCGGCGCAGATGGTAGGCCGCCTCCTCGCCCAGCGGCACCGCCCGCTCCTTGCCGCCCTTGCCGCGAACGATCACGAGCTCCTGCTCGAAGTCGACGCCAGCGAGCGTCAGGTCGACGGCTTCTTGAGCTCGTAGACCCGCCGAGTACACGAGCTCGAATAGCGCTCGGTTCCTGAGGCCCAGCGCGGTATCCCCGGGCAGGTTCTCGAGCAGCGCGTCGATCTCGCGCGGACGAGGTGCGTTCGGGAGACGCCTCCGCCGCCGGATCGGCACGGCGAGATCCGGGACGCGGCTCGCGCCGAGGGCGGCGCGCAGGAAGGACCGGACTGCGGCGAGCTTTCGCGCGAGGGTCGTCGGGGAGAGCTTGCGCGGTGTTCGGCCGGGCCGGTCGGCGCCGAGCTCGGCCGCGTACGCGGCGAACGCGCGCGCGTCGAACGCTTCGAGCCCGATGCGCCGCGCGCGGAGCCACGCGGCGAACTCCTCGAGGTCACCGCGGTAGGCGCGCCGCGTCGAGTCGGCGAGCGCTGGGCTCTCGAGGTAGCGCGCGATGGCGGCAGACGTGTCCACGTCAGGCTTTTCCATCCCCCGTGCTCCGTTCCTGCCGTCCCGCCGTGCATGGGACGCATAACGTGGCCGCGTGCGGCTCGCCCTCCGTGTCCGTGACCTTGTCCTGACCAGCTGGGCCACCGACCGAGAGACGGTCGCGAAGGTGCTCCCGTTCGGGCTCGAGCCGGCTCCGGTCGGGAGCGAATATCTCGTCTCGCTCGTCGCACTCGCCTACGAGGGCGGGCGGGTCGGCCCCGTTCCCGTACCTCCGTTCTCGCAGCTCAACATCCGGACCTACGTGGCATTCGGAGACGAGCCGGCGGTCTTCTTCCTCCGCGCCTACGTGACGCCGATCGGCATGGGCGGGATCCTCTTCGGGGCGCCGTATCGCTCGGCTCGCATCCGTGTGCGTGGCGATTGCGTCGAGGCGCCCGCCCTCGGAGTCTCGCTCCAGTTCGAGACCGGCGAGCCGGCCGAGCCGGGCGAGCTCGGCCGCCACGAGCTCGGGCTCTTTGAGGCGGCAGGACTTCGGGGGTTTCGCGTCCAGCGTGGGGCGGCGGAGTGGCAGCGCGCGGTCGCGCTCGGCACTCCTCGCGCGGACGTGCTGCTCGCGCTCGGCTTCGACGTCGCACGGCCGTCGTCGATCTTCCACGCGCGTCATGCCTCGTTCGAAACAGAGGTCCCCCCGCGACGGCTCGACTCGTAGCCACGGATACGAGCCTGCGCCGCAGAGGTTCGTATAGCGTTCGCTCCGGTGGAGACCGAGCACGACGTCCTGGTTGTGGGCGCCGGCTGCGCAGGCATGCGCGCGGCCATCGAGGCGCACGACGCGGGCGCCGACGTCGCGCTTCTCTCGAAGATCCATCCCGTCCGATCGCACTCGGGTGCGGCCGAGGGCGGGATCAACGCCGCCCTCGGGAACGCCTCCGAGGACGATCCCGAGAAGCACGCCTTCGACACGGTCAAGGGATCGGACTACCTCGGGGACCAGGACGCGATCCAGATCCTCTGCGACGAGGCCCCGGGCGATGTCTACGAGCTCGAGCACTGGGGCGCCGTCTTTTCCCGCACGGAGGACGGACGGATCGCGCAGCGGCCGTTCGGCGCGGCGGGGGAGCCGAGGACCGCGTACGCGGCCGACATCACGGGCCACGTGCTCGTCCACGTCCTCTACGAGCAGGTGATGAAGCGGGAGATACCGGCGTACGAGGAGTGGTTTGCGTGGAAGCTCGTCGAGGACGACGGGCGCTGCCAGGGCGTGATCGCCTGGGACATCGTGAACGGCGGCCTGAAGACGATCGGCGCGAAGACGGTCATCCTCGCGACCGGCGGGGCGGGCCGGCTCTACACAGGTACGACGAACGCCTACTCGTGCACGGGCGACGGGATGGCGATGGCGCTCCGCATGGGCGTCCCGCTCAAGGACATGGAGATGATGCAGTTCCACCCGACGACGCTCTCTCCGACGGGCGTCCTCATCACGGAAGGCTGCCGCGGGGAGGGTGCCTATCTCCTCAACTCCGAGGGCGAGCGCTTCCTCAAGGACTACGCGCCGAACGCGATGGAGCTCGCGAGCCGCGACGTCATCTCGCGCGCGGAGCAGACCGAGATCGACGAGGGCCGGGGGGTGGACGGCAACGTCCTCCTCGACCTTCGCCACCTCGGCGCGGAGAAGATCCTCGAGCGGCTGCACGGGACGCGCGAGCTCTCGATGGTTTTCGCGGGTGTCGACCCGATCCACGACCCGATCCCCGTGCGGCCGGGAGCCCACTACCACATGGGCGGCGTCGAGACCGACCTGTGGGGGAAGACGACGCTCGAGGGCCTCTACGCGGCCGGCGAGTGCGCGTGTGTCTCCGTGCACGGCGCGAACCGCCTTGGCGGCAACGCGCTCATGGAGACGATCACGTTCGGCAAGCGCGCGGGCGCGGCTGCGGCCGAATGGGCGCTCACGCACACGACGGTGGCCGTGCCCGAGAGCGTTGTCTCCGAGACCGAGCGCGAGCTCGAGGAGCTCCTCGGCCGCGACGACGGCGAGCGCCCACACGCGATCCGCGACGAGATGGCCGAGACGATGCACGTGAACTTCGGCGTCTTTCGCCGCGAGGACCAGATGCGGGAGCAGGGCGAGATCATCGAGCGCCTGCGCGAGCGCTACGAGCGCGTCGTCGTCGAGGACAAGGGCTCGCTCTTCAACAACGACGTCACCCAGGCGCTCGAGCTCGGCTTTCTCCTCGAGCTCGCCGCGTGCATGATCGAGGCCGGTCTAGCGCGGAAGGAGAGCCGCGGAGCCCATGCGCGGCCGCACGATTTCCCCGATCGCGACGACGGGAACTACATGCGTCATACGCTCGTCCACTGGCAGGACGGCACGCCCGTCCTAGACTGGGAGCCGGTCCGCACGACGAAGTGGCAACCCCAGGAGAGAACGTACTGATGGACGTCGCCCTCAAGATCTGGCGTTACAACCCGCAGTCCGGCGAGCGGGAGCTCAAGCGCTACGAGGTCGATGCGCCCGAGTGGGCCTGCCTCCTCGACGTCCTTGACATCATCAAGGACCGGGTCGACGGGACGCTTGCGTACCGGAAGAGCTGCCGGATGATGATCTGCGGCTCGTGTGGGATGCGCATGGACGGACGCTCGATCGTCGGCTGCAAGGAGCGGATGTAGCCGATCGTCGAGGCGGGCCACGTTCCGGTGATCTCGGCGATGGGGAACCTCCCGATCCTGAAAGACCTCGTCGTCGACATGAACCCCTTCTGGTCGAAGATCCGCGCGATGAAGCCGTGGGTGGAGCCCGGCTACGAGGAATATCCCGAGGGCGGGGAGTACCGCTACTCCCAGGAGCAGATGAACCCGATCCACAAGGAGGCGCTCTGCATCATGTGCGGCTGCTGCGTCTCCGAGTGCAACTCGATGGAGGCGGATCCGGAGTTTCTCGGTCCCGCCGCGCTCGCGAAGGGATTTCGGTTCGTCGGCGACCCCCGCGATACCGAGAAGATCGAGCGCCTCGAGCTCTACAACTCCGAGCACGGGATCTGGGATTGCACGCGCTGTTACTTCTGCAATGAGCGCTGCCCCAAGGGCGTAGATCCCCGCGATGCGATCGCAAAGCTCGGCGCCGAGTCCGTGAAGGAAGGGATCGACCGCGACCTGGGTGCGAAGCACGCGAAGTGGTTCGTGCGCTCGGCGATGACGACCGGGTGGCTCCGCGAGACCGAGCTCGTGCCGAAGACACAGGGTCTCGTCGAGGCGATGAAGCAGACGAAGTTCGCCATCTCACTTGCGCGGCGCGGCAAGGTTCCGATTCCGTTTCCCCCCCACGTGGCGAAGAACGTGCGGGAGGCGCGCGCCCTTCGCGACCTCGTGCGCACGCAGGGGCGTGACGGCGCACTCGGGCACGTCCAGGGTGAGCGGGCGCTTGCGCGCATCGAGCACACCGAGGAAGGGGGCGCGCAGCGCGACGCGCCCGCGGTCACGCCCGGCGAGAAGCCGCCGGTGGCCGAAGGATGAAAGTCGCCTACTACACCGGTTGTCTCGCGACCCTCTCGGCGAAGGAGCTCGACTCTTCCACGAAGGCGCTTGCGCCGAGGCTCGGCCTTGAGCTCGAGGAGCTCGAGGCGGTCACGTGCTGCGGCGCCGGCGACATCCACGAGGCCGAGCCCGATTACTACCTCCACCTGAACGCGCGGATCCTCGCCTACGCGGAGGCGACGGAGGCGGACACGCTCATGACGATCTGCAACGTCTGCACGCTCAACCTCCGCCAGGCGAACTTCATGCTCCAGAACGACGATGTGCTGCGCGAGCGTGTCAGCGACAACCTCGAGACCGTGGGCGCGCCTCGGTACTCGGGCGGGGTCGAGGTCAAGCACCTCCTCTGGCTCGTCGCCGCCGGGGACGGTTACGAGAAGCTGAAGGAGGTCGCACACAAGGGTCTGAAGGGTCTGAAAGTCGCGCCGTTCTACGGATGCCAGATCCTCCGGCCGTCGAAACTCATGGGATTCGAGGACCCGGATCGCCCGTGGTCGCTCGAGGCCATCATCGAGGCGTGCGGCGGCGAGGCGATCGACTATCCGGCCAAGATCAAGTGCTGCGGCTTCCCCATCATCCAGGCGCGCGAGGAGACCGCCCTCGGCGAGTTGATCCAGCCGATCGAGCAGTCGATCGAGGCCGGCGCGGACGTAATGGTGACGCCGTGCCCGCTCTGCCACCTCTCGCTCGATGCGTGGCAGCAGAAGCTCGAGGCTCAAGAGGGCAAGACCTACCAGATGCCGATCCTGCACCTCTCGCAGCTGATCGGAGTGGCGGCCGGGCTCGAGGAGTCCGAGCTCAAGTTCAAGCGCCACGTCGTCCCGGTCGGGCCCGTGCTCGAGAGGCTCGAGGCTCCGTAGGGCGAATGAAAAACGGCCCGGCTCGAAACCGAGACCGGGCCGACTTGCCCCTCCGCGAAGGAAGATGACAGGCGGGAGAAAAGCTTGCGGCGCGGTCGAGATCTTGCGATGGCCCTCGGCGCGCTCGGCGGGGCCGCCGGCGCGTGGTCGCTCTTCGAGTCACAGTGGGTCGAGCTCAACGAGGTCGAGGTGCCGATCGAGCGACTGCCTTCGGATCTCGACGGCTTCCGGATCCTCCACCTCTCGGACTTCCACCTCGGGACGCTCTCCCTGAACGGCCGGGCCCTCACGAAGGCGGTCGCATGGGCCCTGCCGGGGCACGGCCGAGAGGGAGAGGCCGAGCGCGCGATCGACCTCATCGCGATCACGGGAGACCTGCTCAGCCGCCGGCGCGGCCGCGACGCGCTCGTCGCGGCACTCGCGCAACTTCGCGCCGCGCACGGCGTC
Source organism: Actinomycetota bacterium (assembly GCA_013696595.1). Classification (GTDB taxonomy): domain Bacteria; phylum Actinomycetota; class Thermoleophilia; order Gaiellales; family Gaiellaceae; genus JACCYG01. The sequence continues at coordinate 7,950 of JACCYG010000034.1, forward strand.
TACGCGGTTCTCGGGAACCACGACATCGCCGAGACGCGCGATCCGTTCGCCGAGGCGAGCGGGCTCACCGCCCTTCCGCACGCGACGCTGCTCCTCGACGAGGGGCGCACCGTCGAGGTGCGCGGCCGCCGCGTGCAGATCGTCGGGGTCGAGCCCCGCAGCTTCGCGGAGCGCCGCTCGCGGCCGCACGACGTCGCCGACCCCGTGGCCGACCTCCGGATCCTCCTGTGCCACTTTCCGGACGTCGTCCGCTGGCTTCCTCCCGGAGCATTCGACCTCGTCCTCGCCGGGCACCTGCACGGCGGCCAGATCTGTTTCCCGTCCCCGTGGGGCAAGGTGCATTTCGAGCACCTCCGGGCGGCTCACTGGGAAGGCCTCCACCGAACGCCGTTCGGGATGCTCTACGTCTCGCGCGGCCTCGGGACGAGCTTCGTGCCGTTTCGCCTCCTCGCGCGGCCGGAGGTCGCGCTCTTGACCCTCAAACAATCAAACTAAGGGCGAATGCCCTACCGCCTGCATCCGGTCAACGCGATCTCGATCAAGCAGGCGCCCTCTCCGTGCGTCGATTGCGTCTTCTGGCAGACGCGGCCGTACCGCTCGCGCGACAAGGCGAAGTGGGCCGAGCGAGTCGAGGAGGAGTGGGGCGACTGGGGAACGCTCTACTACGGCGACGGCGACCGGCTCCTCGGCTTCGTCCAGGCCGCGCCGGCCGAGTTCTTTCCGCGGGCTCAGCATCTCCCGGCCGGTCCGCCGTCCGACGACGCCGTCCTGATCGCGTGCGCATACCTCACCGATGAGTCCGCTCCGTGGGTGGTGCAGAGCCTGTTCCTCTCCGTGATCGGCGAGGCGCGCGACCGCGGCGTGAAGGCGATCGAGACCTTCGGCTACCGGTATCCGGAGGGCGAGAGCGGCTACGAGCGGTTCTTCGTCCATCGAACGATCTTTCCAACCGACTTCCTCGCCGACTTCGGCTTCTATCCCGTTCGCTGGAACGGCCAGGTCGCGCTGGCGCGGCTCGAGCTCGGCGGCCTCCAGCCGGTGACGGAGGGACGGCGCGCGGAGGTTCTGCGCCGCGTCAAGGAAGCGTTCATCCCGGCGCCCGTTCCCGAACGACCGTACTAGGGCAAGCGAAGCGGCGCGAGCGGCCGGCCTAGGCCGCGAGCAGCCGGCGCGCGAGCAGGACCTCGGCGATCTGAACCGCGTTCAGCGCCGCGCCCTTGCGCAGGTTGTCGTTCACGGCCCAGAGAGACAGTCCACGCCCGTCCGAAGCATCGAGGCGAATCCTCCCGACGAGGACATCGTCCTGGCCGGCCGCTTTCCGCGGGGTGGGGAGATCGTCGAGGCGCACGTGCGGCGCCGCGCTGAGGACCTCGCGCGCGTCCGCTGCGGAGAGCGGCTCCTCGGTCTCAACCCAGATCGCCTGCGCGTGCCCGACGAGGACGGGGACGCGCACGCACGTTGCGTGCACCGGGAGGCCGGGGAGCGAGAGGATCTTTCGCGTCTCGGCGCGGAGCTTCGACTCTTCGCTCGATTCCTCGCCTTCGAAATCCCAGTCCATCGCCAGGTCCCCCTCGGCCGATGCCGTTTGCTTGAGCCGCTCGATCCCCGCATCGCCGGCCCCTGACATCGACTGATACGTCGCCAGGCGCACACGCACGACCCCCGCAGCGTCGTGGAGCGGCTTCAGGACGCACGCAAGCTGGATCGCCGAGCAGTTCGGATTGGCGACGATCGGCTCCGAGTCGAGCGCGTCGTCGTTCACCCCGGCGACGACGAGCGGGACGCCGTCCGCGAGCCGGTAGGCGTCCGACTTGTCGATACAGACCACGCCTGAGTCGGCCGCGCCGGGGACGAGCTCCTCGCTCGTGGCCGTTCCGACCGAGAAGAAGCAAAGGTCGAGATCCCCGTGCGAGAGCGCTTCGGGCGTCGCCTCCTCGACTGTCAGGACGTCGCCCCCGAACTCGACCGTCCGACCCGCGGAACGCGAGCTCGCGAAC
>JACCYG010000138.1 GCA_013696595.1 Actinomycetota bacterium
GCGCGATTCCGCCCGGTTTCTCCGGGAACATCGCGGCGAGCTCCGAGTAGATCATGTTCAGCAAGACGGCGAGCGCGGCCGTGAACGCCCAGAGGATCATCGCTCCCCAGCCGCCGAGATCGAGCACCGAATAGCCGAGCGAACCGAGAAGAAACCCGGGGTTCGCAAGCGCGATGACAAACCCGTCGTACCACCTGAGCGTCTTCAGTAGTGAACGCTCTTCAGGCTCTACGATGGCCACGCTTCACCTCCAGAGTTGGGACGCCGTTGCCACGGCCGCTGCCGCGGGCGCGACGGTACCACCGCGGTCGGATCGTTTCAAACGCGCGGCCCGGGCCTACAATCGAGGCGTGCGCGTCCCGCCGCTCAAGATCACGTGCGATTGCGGCGAGGTGGCGAGCGTTCGCCACGGCGAGCGCTGGACGTGCGAGCGCTGCGACAGGACCTGGAACACGGAGAAGATTCCCGTCGAGGAATACCGCGGCCTCATGCGCGACCTGCGGCGTTACCGGCTCGTCGCCGCGGGCATCGCGGTCGTCATCGCCGGAACGCTCATCCCGCTCGCGCTGCTCGTGAACCCGGGGCTCGTGTTCGTGGTGCCGATCCTGCTCGGCGCAATCGCGATCTTCGCGGGCCCGTACTGGAAGCGGAAGATCCGCGAGCGCGTGGCGAACCGGCCGCGCTGGGAGCTGGACCCGGAATGATCGAGCTCCGCAGTCCCCGCTCGGGTGCGGACGTGGCCCCACACCCGTCGACGGCGCGCCCGGTCATGCTTGCCACCCTGGAGGTTCCCTTCGACGCGGAGGCCGCAAGCTTCGCGGTCGACAGCGCGGTCGAGTCCGGCCAGCCGCTCATCGTCGCGAATGCGGTCGAGATCCCCCTCGGGCCGGCGACGGTCTTCCTGCAGTACGGCGACCTCGATCCCACCCCGGAGGACGCGGCAGCCCTGCGCGCGCCCGCGCAGCTCGCCCATTCCCTCGGGGTTCGCGTCGAGCGCTTCCGGCTCAAGAGCCCGCATCCCGTCGACGCGATCCTCGAGCTCGCCGCGGAACGCGCGCCGGGACTTCTCGTCTTCGGGCCGGACCGGAGACGGGTTCGCGGCCGGCGGTATCGGAAAGCCGCCCGCGCGATCCGCGAGCGGGCCGGCTGCCTGGTCTGGTTCCCGGAATAAACCGAGGCCGCGCGCCTAGGATGCGCGCGAGCCGATGACGCTCACGCAGCTCGCCGTCACCGTCGCCGTCCTCGGAGCGCTCGGGCTCGTCGCGAGCCGTTTCGGGCTCTCGGCGATTCCCGCCTATCTCCTCGCCGGCCTTCTGCTCGGGCCGAACGAGCCGCGCGCGCTGAGCGTGATCGAGCCGTCCGAGATCACGTCGTTCGTCGCGGAGCTCGGCATCGTCTTCCTGCTCTTCTTCCTCGGGCTCGAGTTCACCCTCGACCGGATCGCTCGCAGCGGACGCCACTTCGGCCTCGGCGGCTCGATCGATCTCGGCGTGAACGCAGGGCTAGGGCTCCTCGTCGGCTTCGTCGCGTTCGGCGTGAGCTTTCCCGCGCTGATCCTCGCCGCTGCGATCTACGTGTCCTCGAGCGCCGTCACGGTCAAGGGCCTGATCGACTTCCGCCGCCTCGCCGACGACGAGACCGACCTCGTGCTCGCAATCCTCGTCTTCGAGGACATCGTGATCGCGGGCGTCCTCGGGTTCGCGGCCGCCGGGGGCGAGGGTGTGAGCCCGACGCTCATCGCCGTCGCGAAGGCGCTCGCGTTCGTGACGCTCTCGCTCGCGGCGTCGCGGTTCCTCGCACGTCCGCTCGACGCGTTCCTCGACCGGCTCCCGCGGGAGTTTTTCCTCCTCTTCACGTTCGCGTTCCTGATCGGGATGAGCGCGGCCGCGGAGACTCTCGAGCTGTCGTCGGCGATCGGCGCGCTCATGGCGGGCATCGTTCTGGCCGAGACGTCGATCCGCCGCGAAGCCGAGGAGCGCTTTCTCGCCTTCCGCGACCTCTTCGCCGCGCTCTTCTTCTTCGTGTTCGGCCTCTCCATCGACGTTGCCGAGCTCGGCGACATCGGCTGGATCCTGTTGCTCGCGGTCGTCCTCTCGCTCGCGGGAAAGATCGTGGGGGGGTACGGGGCCGGTCTCGTGGGTGGGTTCACGCGGCGGCAGAGCCTGAACGTCGGCGCAGCGCTCGTCGCGCACGGGGAGTTCACGATCGTCCTGGCCCAGATCGCAGCGGGGAACGATGCGATCTCCCGCGGCGATCGCGCCGATCTTGTCGCGTTCGCGGGCCTGTACGTGCT
>JACCYG010000144.1 GCA_013696595.1 Actinomycetota bacterium
CCGTCCCCGTACACGAGCCCGGCCGAGGAGACGTACGTGGCCGGAGGCGCCTCGGCGAGCGCAAGGACTTCCTCCGCGCCGTCGGGAAGAAGGACCCGAATCGCATAGGCGTTTCCCGTCGCCTGAGGCTTCGCCGGTGCGGCGAAGGCGGGCGAGCCCGCGCTTACTGCGGCCGCAAGAAAGCCCAGGCCAACGCAGACGCGTCCGATCGCTCGCGCGCGCACCGCACGCAGGTTATCCGCGCGAGCGACCGCCTGCCGCGGCTTTCGCCCCGGCACTAGATTTCTTCGTCGTCCATCGGTTCCTAGGATCGGCGTCCGGACACGACGAGGTGAATCGCCGTGACAACGAGGAGGCCTGCGAACAGCTTTCTGAGCGCGTCGTCCGGGATGGACGCGGCGAGGATTGCGCCGGCGGCTACCCCGGCGGCCGAGGCGACGCCGACGACGAGGGCCGTCCGCCACGAGACGTTGCCGTAGCGATGCTGGCGCCACGCTCCGACCGCGACCACGGGGATCATCGCGGCGAGCGAGGTCGCCTGCGCACCGAGCTGCGTGAGGCCGAGGACGAGGACGAGCGTCGGGACGAACAGAATTCCGCCTCCCACCCCGAACATCCCGGAGAGGACGCCGGCAGCGAATCCGAGCACCCCGGCAAGCATGAGCGTCGTCATCCGACGACGAGTCGAACGGCGACGGCGAGGAGAAATACGGCGAAGAGAAGAGTGAGCAGCCGCGAGGAGACACGCTGCTGCGCCCAGGTTCCGGCGAGCGTTCCAGCCATCGCTGGGACACCGACCACAGCGGCTTCGACCCACTCCACCTCACCGAGCGCGGAGAACGTCGCCGCGCCGAAGGCCGCGGTGAGGCCGATCGCAGCCAGGGAGGTCCCGGTCGCGCGCCGGGTCTCGAAGCCGGCCAGGAGGATCAGCAGCGGCACGACGATGAGCCCGCCGCCGACGCCGAAGAGCGCGCTGAACGCGCCGCCGGCGAGCCCGATGCCCGCGAGCGACCAGAGAGAGGGGAGCGGTCGCCGCACGGCAATATCCTACGAGCGTGGACGCGCCATCCCTTTTGGCGCCGCTCGTCGAGGCGCCGGGCGAGAGCGCGCTCATCTTCGACGTCGACGGGGTGCTGGCTCCGATTGTCGCGCGGCCCGAGCTCGCCGCCGTCCCGGAAGGCACGAGGGCCGAGCTGCGGCGGCTCGTCGGCCGGTACCGGCTCGTTGCCTGCGTGAGCGGTCGCGCGGGCGAGAACGCGCGGGCCGTGGTCGGGGTCGAGGGGATCGAGTACGTGGGGAACCACGGGCTCGAGCTCGATCCGCACGCGACGCAGATGGCTTCGGTCGTCGCCGCCTTCCGCGAACGCGTCTCCCGGCCCGTCGAAGACAAGGTCCTCTCGCTCTCGTACCACTACCGCGGAGCTCCGGACGAGCGCGCGGCCGTGTCCGAGCTCCAGGCCGTCGCGGAGGAGGCGCGGCGCGCAGGGCTCGTGCCGCGGTGGGGTCGTAAGGTGCTCGAGATCCGCCCTCCCGTCGCGGCCGACAAGGGAACCGCGGTCCGGGCGCTCGTGGAGCGCGCCGAGGCGACGCGCGCGCTCTACGCGGGCGATGACGCGACAGATCTCGACGCCTTCACCGGCCTGGCAGATGCGAGCCTCGAGCACGTCGTCTTGATCGCGGTCGCGTCCGAAGAGGGCCCGACCGAGCTCCGCCGGGCAGCCGACCACGTCGTCGAGAGCCCGCTCGAGATCGTGGAGCTTCTGCGCCTGCTCTAGCCGCGGTTCCCGGCGAGCCAGGCGAGCACGGTCTCGGCGTCCCGGTCGGGCGGGAACACGGGATAGAAGACGTGCTCGATCCGGCCACGCTCGACCACGAGCGTGAAGCGGCGAAGCAGGGTCTCGCCTTCGAACTCGAAGGTCGGCAAGCGAAGGGCGCGCCTCAGCTCGTGGGCGGCGTCGCTCAAGACCGGATACGGAAGGTGAAGACGTTCCACGAGCTCACGCTGATAACCGGTCGTCTGCGCGCTCAGCCCGAAGACCCGAGTTCCCAGCTCCGCAAAGCATGCGTGGGCGTCGCGGTAGGCGCACGTCTGCGGCGTGCACCCGCGCGCCCCGGGGATCGCGTCCCACGCTTCGGAGTCGACCTCGCC
>JACCYG010000148.1 GCA_013696595.1 Actinomycetota bacterium
CGTGACGAACCTGATCAACCGGCGGCTCGAGATCAAGGGCCGATGACCGACACGGCTGCCACCCGCGTCGACACGCTCGAGCCGATCCCGGTCCTCGAGCCGGAAGGACCGTCGCAGCGGCGGCTGCCGCCTCGGGACTGGGCCCGTGCAAACCTCTTCAGCTCGCGCGTCAACACCGTCCTGACCCTGGTCTTCGGGCTCTTGCTCGCTTGGCTCGTCTTCCGCGTCGTCCGGTTCGCGTTCTTCGACGCACGTTGGCTCATCATCGAGCGGAACATCACGAACCTGATGGTGTTCCACTTCCCGCGCGGCGAGCTCTGGCGGGTGTGGGCCGCCCTCTACGTCCTCGCCGGCGCGGTCGGGCTCGGAGTCGGCGCAGCGGGCCTGAGACGGATGCTCGAGGTGGAGGAGGGGCGAGCCGCCGAGGCGCCGCGCTCCCTCACGATGCGCCGGATCGGGCCGCTCGTCCTCCTCGTCGCCGTGCTCTTGGTCTTTGCGCGCTCGTTGACGGCCACGGCGCTCGTCGCGGGCGTCGCGGCGGTCGCGATCGGCTTCCGCTTCGTCGGCCAGCGCGTTCCGCCGCGGCACGTTCGGCTCGTCGCCCTCGCCATCCTCGCTGCGATCGCGGGCTCGTATCTCGTCATCACCGCGTTCGGAGGCGTCCCGCGTGACCGTTGGGGCGGGCTCCTGCTCACGGCGTTCCTCGCCGTCGGTGGGATCCTCCTCTCCTTCCCGCTCGGCGTCTTGCTCGCCCTCGGCCGCCGCTCCACCCTTCCCGCCGTCCGGCTCGTCTGCACGGTCTACATCGAGCTCATCCGCGGCGTGCCGCTCATCACCGTTCTCTTCATGAGCGCGTTCGCGCTCGGCTTTTTCCTACCGCCCGGGTCCGACCGGCCGACCGCCGTGACCCGCGCGCTCGTCGCGCTCGTCCTTTTCACCGCGGCCTACGTGGCCGAGATCGTCCGCGGAGGTCTCCAGGGCGTGCCGCGCGGTCAGATCGAGGCCGCCCAGGCGCTCGGCCTTTCGCCCTTGAAGACCACCCGGCTCATCGTCCTCCCGCAGGCGCTCCGGTCGGTCATCCCCGGCCTCGTCGGCCAGTTCATCAGCCTCTTCAAAGACACCTCACTCGTCTTCATCGTTGGCCTCTCGGAGCTTCTCGCCGTCGCGCAGAACATCACCAAGCAGCCCGACTTCGTCGCTCAAGGGCTTTTCGTGGAGACGCTCATCTTCGCGGCCTTCGTGTACTGGGCGGGGTCATACTGGATGTCGCGCGAAAGCCAGCGTCTCGAGACGAGGCTCGGAGTGGGAGTCAGGTGAACGAAACGGCACTGAGAGCGGAGGCGACCCAGGCTCGTGGCACGGGCGAGCCGATGATCGTCGTGGAGGGCGTGTCGAAGTGGTTCGGCGACTTCCAGGCGCTCAAGGACGTCGACCTCGTGGTCGGCAAGCAGGAGGTCGTGGTCGTCTGCGGTCCGTCCGGGTCGGGGAAGTCGACGCTCATCCGCTGTGTGAACCGGCTCGAGGAGCACGACAAGGGACGGATCGTCGTCGACGGGATCGAGCTCTCGAACGACCTACGCAACATCGGCGAGGTCCGCCGCGAGGTCGGGATGGTCTTCCAGCAGTTCAACCTCTTCCCGCACCTGACCGCGGTCGAGAACGTCACGCTCGCGCCCCGCCAGGTCCGCAGGTGGCCGAAGCGCAAGGCCGAGGAGAAGGCGAAGGAGATCCTCGAACGCGTTCGGATCCCGGAGCAGGCCAACAAGTACCCGGGCCAGCTCTCAGGCGGTCAGCAGCAGCGGGTAGCGATCGCGCGCGCCCTCGCGATGGAGCCGAAGATCATGCTCTTCGACGAGCCGACGTCGGCGCTCGACCCCGAGATGATCAAGGAAGTGCTCGACGCGATGGAAGACCTCGCCGAGTCCGGCATGACGATGATCGTCGTCACGCACGAGATGGGCTTCGCGAAGGCCGTCGCGGACCGGATCGTCTTCATGGCCGACGGCGAGATCGTCGAGGTCGGGGAGCCGGAGCACTTCTTCACGAGCCCGCGCGAGGAGCGAACGAAGCTCTTTCTGTCGCAGATTCTCTAACTGAACCGCCAAAGCGCGTTCGCGATCTTCCACCCGTCCCGCGTCCGGACCAGGTGGAGATACTCCCTGTAAACGTTCGAGTGGACGACCACGGCCGCGATCGGGTCGCACACGTCGACGACCCGCACGTCCATCTCCCGCCGGCCGGGATCGCGCCCCGTGCCGATGCCGCGCGCCGTGGCGTCAATCATCGAGGCTGCCGTTTCCTCATCCAGCGTCTCGCCGTCGTCGCCGAGCGAGCGCTTGGCGAGGGCCGGATGGAGAGCGGCGGCCATGCGGGCTTCGTTGCCGTCGAACCAGCCCTCGAAGTAGTCGAGCACGGTCGCGACGATCGCCGGCTCTTCGCTCATCAGAGCACCTCCGCGATCTGGACCGCGGCGCGGGCGGCGCCGTCGGTCTCGACAGGGACGTAGTCGACCTCGCGCCCGATCTCGTCGGCGATCGCCTCCGCGATCACATCCGGAGTCGAGGTCTCGAAGTCCATGCGTCTCCCGGCGCGGTAGCGGTCGAGCCGGTGGCGCACGTGGAAGTTCTGCTCGAAGTGGTGGCGGAGCGGGAAATAGAGGAACGGCCGTCTGTTCGCCGTCAGCTCCATCGACGTCGTGAGGCCGCCCTGGACGAGAGCGAGATCGCAGGCCGCGAGGTGGCGGTAGAGCTCGTGCACGTAGGCGCGGACCTCGAGGCCGTCCGCCACGGGGAGCGTCGAAGGATCGATCCGCGGGCCCGCGACGATGACCATCCGAAGCTCGGGGATGCGCTTCTTCGCTTCCGGAAACGACGCGATCACGCGCTGGAGGAGATCCTCGCCGACGCCGGAGCCGCCCACGGTCGCAATGCAGACTTTCTCGTCCGGTGCGTAGCCGAGCTCCGCCCGGAGCGCCTCGCGGTCGGCGAACTCGGCCGGGTCGAATCCGGTCACGTACCCCGCGAACTCGTAGTGGTCCTCCGTCCAGTCGCGGATGGGCGGGAGGCTGTCGCCAAAACGGTCCGGGACGATGTCGTTCGCATTGCCCACGAAGATCGCACGGTCGCGGACGCGCGGGAAGCGGGCGATGTGCTCGATCATCTCGGCGTTGTAATCGGAGGTGAGGAAGGCCTCGCGCTCGCCGCCGTCCGGCATCGGCAGCCAACCGACGAAGTCCGTCAGCCACACGTACGCCGCCCGTTTCTCCTCCGGGTTCTCGTGCAGGTAGTAGTCGAGCTCCCAGGCCTCGTCCCCGATCCAGACGTCGTACTGCTCTTCCCGCACGACGTCGTGGAAGACCATGAAGTTCGCGAGGAGGATCTCGTCCATCCGCCGCCACGCCTGGAAGACGTGAAGATCGTGCTCGCACGACTCGCTCCGGATGTGGTGCGACTCGTTCGCGAGCTGGGCGCTTCCCGGGTGGATCCGCTCGCCCTCGGCCTCGAGGACCCGTGTGACCGGGTCCTGCGCGAGCCAGTCGATCTCGAGATCGGGGACGAGCTTGCGAAGCTCCTCCGCGATCGCGACGTCGCGGCGTGCGTGCCCGAGACCGATCGGCGAGGAGATGTAGAGGGCGCGCTTGTTTCGCGACTTGCCACGGGGCCAGCGGGCGAGAGGAGACGACGGCGCGACGAAGTCGCGGATGAGCTGATTCACCTTCACTGGGTCACGGACATGCGGCGCATGGCCCGATCCTTCGAGGAGCACGAGCGTCCCGCCCGTCTCCTCGGCGAGCGCGATTCCGCGACTGGGCCCGGTGATCGCGTCCGCGGTGCCTTGGACGACGAGGATCGGGCAGCGCACGCGGGCGCAAAGGTCACGCGTTTGCAATTCATCCATGTCGATCGCGAGTCGCGTCGCGACGAGCGTCTCGGGAGACGTCTCGAGACCCCAGCCGATGCAGTCTTCGATCGGCTTCGTCGAGTGCGGCTCGACGAACATCCGGGAGAAAAAGAACTCGAGGAAGTCTCGGTAATCCGTGAGCCAGTAATGGCGGTTGTACTTCGCCCAGCCTTCGTCCGTGTCGAGGTGATCCTCGAACGAATAGACGACGCGCTCGGGG
>JACCYG010000177.1 GCA_013696595.1 Actinomycetota bacterium
GTCGTGGGCACCGCAGGCGACGACACGCTCACCGGGACCGAGAACCGCGACTACATCTTCGGCAAGGCCGGCGACGACTCGCTCGCCGGCCTCGGCGGCTCGGATTACCTCTTCGGACAACGCGGAAGCGACGTCATCTCGGGCGACGCCGGCCGTGACTACGCCTGGGGCGGTCCGGGAGGAGACAGCCTGGACGGCGGAGCGGGGCCCGACTGGCTCTACGCCGGAGCGGGCGCCGACACGCTCGACGGCAGCGAAGGCAACGATCACATCTACGCAGGCGGGGCCGACGGTGCGATCGACACGGTCGATTGTGGCGCCGGCTGGGATGTGGCCATCGTGCGGTCGAACGACCAGCATGCGAACTGCGAACGAGTGCACGTCCGTCTGGCGCGAAGGCCTGCCGGACACACCTTCAAGGGCACATCCGGGAACGACGTCATCACCGGAACCGAAGAGCGCGACTTCATCTTCGGCTTCGCCGGCGACGACGTGCTCTCGGGCCTCGGCGGCAGCGACTTCCTGTGGGGCAACCGCGGGAACGACACGCTCAACGGCGGCGACGGTCGTGACTGGGCGTTCGGCGGCGAGGGCGACGACACCGTGAACGGGGACGCCGGCCGCGACCATCTGTGGGCCGGACGAGGCATGGACACCGTCAACGGCGGCAATGGGAACGACGACATCCACGCCGTCGCCGACGACGCTGCGGTCGACACCGTCGACTGCGGCGAAAACGAAGGCGACTGGGACCGCGCGATCATCCGTGCGGGCGACACGGCCGTGAACTGCGAACGGCTCGTCATCTTCTCGAGCTAACTACCTCGAGACCCGGACGATGCTTCGCGGTTTCCGACAAGGACTGTGCCCGCCCCTACGAAGTCGCGGACGCGCCGGCAGGCGTGGAGAGGGCTGAGCGAAGGGAGGCGACGTACTCGCGGAGCGCCCGGGCTCCTTCCTCATCCGCGATCTCTACCGCACGGCTCCCGACGACGACGCCGTCTGCGAGCGCCGCGGCACCGGCCGCCTGCTCGGGCGTCGAGATCCCGAAGCCGGCGAGGAGCGGAACGTCTGTCACTGCGCGCGCCCGTCGTACCAGCCCTGCGAGCTGTGACGATTCCGTCTCCCGCGCGCCCGTCGTTCCTGTCAGCGACACGAGGTAGAGCCAGCCGTCCGTCCGCTCGGCCGCGAGACGGATCCGCTCGTCGGGCGTCGTCGGCGCGACGAGTTGGACACGCGGCAGCTCGGGCTCGGCTTCGACCGGAAGGTCGGCGACGATCAAGCTCGTCGCCCCGGCGGACTTCGCATCGCCCCAGAATCGCTCGTAGCCGTACCCCTCGAGGATCGACGCGTACGTCATGGGGATGAGTGGGACGTCGACACGAGCGCGCGTTTCGGCGAGGCATGCGAGGCACGCCGCCGTTCGCATCCCGCGCGCCAGCGCGCGCTCGCCCGCGAGCCGGATGACCGGGCCGTCGGCGAGTGGGTCGGAGAACGGGAAGCCGATCTCGAGCAGGTCCGCGCCACCCGCGACGGCGGCCTCGGCGAGCTCGGGCGTCTCCGGGCCCGCCATCAGGTAGATCGAGAGGCGCTTTCGGTCGTCGCTCGACGGGTCGGTCACGACCGGCCCCTACGAATCCAGCACCATCGCGAGATCCTTGTCGCCTCGGCCTGAGAGGCCGACTACGACGAGCTCCGCGTCGAGCTCGAGCGCCCGCGCGAGCGCGTGGGCGGGCTCGAGCGCCGGAATGATCCCTTCGCGCTCGGTCAGAAGCCGAAAGGCCGCGAGCGCTTCCTCGTCCGTGGCGGGCTCGTACTGGGCGCGGCCCGAGTCGCGTAGGAACGCGTGCTCGGGCCCAACGCCTGGGTAGTCGAGGCCCGCCGAGATCGAGTGCGCGTCGGCGATCTGGCCGTCCTCGTCGGCGAGGAGCGACGAGCGAGATCCGTGCAGCACGCCCGGACGGCCGGTGCCGAGGCTCGCGGCGCCTGCCGCCTCGACGCCGACGAGCCGAACGTCGCGATCATCGACAAACCCGGCGAAGAGCCCGATCGCATTCGAGCCCCCTCCGACGCAGGCGACGACCGCGTCGGGAAGCCGCGCTTCGACATCGAGAATCTGCGCGCGCGCTTCCCGCCCGATCACCGACTGCAGCTCGCGCACGATCTCGGGATACGGGTGCGGCCCGACGCACGATCCGATCATGTAATGCGTCGTCTCGACGTTCGTGATCCAGTCGCGGATCGCCTCGCTCGTCGCCTCTTTGAGCGTTTTCGTTCCAAACTCGACCGAGCGCACGTGAGCGCCGAGCAGGTGCATCCGCTCGACGTTGGGGCGCTGGCGACGCATGTCCTCGCTCCCCATGAAGACGACGCACTCCAGTCCGAAACGCGCGCAGACCGTCGCCGCGGCTACTCCGTGCTGTCCGGCGCCGGTCTCGGCGACGATGCGCGTCTTGCCGAGGCGGCGCGCGACGAGCGCCTGGCCGAGCGCGTTGTTGATCTTGTGCGCGCCCGTGTGGCAGAGGTCCTCGCGCTTCAGATAGATGCGCTTGTCCGTCGCGAGCCGCTCGGCGTGGTAGAGAGGGGTGGGGCGCCCGACGTAGGTTCGCTGAAGCCCTTCGAGCTCGGTCCGGAAGCCGGGATCGTCCGCCACCTCCCGCCAACCGCGCTCGAGCTCGTCGAGGGCGGGAACGAGCGTCTCGGGGACGTAGCGGCCCCCGTACGGGCCGTAGAGCCCGAGCTCGGCCGTCTTCATCGCGTCGCCTCGACGAATGCGCGGACGCGTTCGTGGTCCTTGATGCCCGGTGAAGCCTCGAGGCTCCTGCTGGCGTCGACGCACCACGGTCGAACGGCGGCGATCGCGGCTCCGACGTTCTCGGGCGCAAGGCCGCCGGCGAGGACGACGCGTCCCTCCGCCTCGGCCGCTCGGTTCCAGTGCGCTGAATCCTCCGTGAGCCACGGGAGGTCGAAAACGTGCCCGACCGTCTCGCCGCCGCGGAGGAGGATGCCGTCGCGGCCGCGATGGCCGTTCTCGGCCGGATAGAGCTGCACGAGGTCGGTTCCCGCGTCCTCGGCGCGGCCGACGAACACGCCGACTGAGATCATCGTGTCGGGGACGGGCAAGGGCGCCTCGGCGCGGCGCGGGCTCTCGGCGAGCACGAAGCCCGCGAGGTCGGCGCCCGCCTCCGCCGCGGCCGCGACGTCCTCTTCCCTCGTGAGACCGCAAATCTTGACGAGGGGTCGCGACATCAGCTCCACGAGCTTCGCGCCCGGGTCGCCCGCCCGCATGAGCGTCGAGCCGACGAGGACGGCGTCGGCGCCCGCGAGCTCGGCCGCCGCCGCCTGGGCCCGGCTCTCAATCCCGCTCTCGGCGATGACGACACGATCACGCGGCGCTCGGGCGACGACGTCGAGCTGAGACCGGCGATCGATTTCGAACGTCGAGAGGTCGCGCGCGTTGACGCCGATCACCTGCGCGTCGAGCGCAACGGCCCGTGCAAGCTCGGCAGCGTCGTGCGCTTCCACCAGCGCGTCGAGCCCGAGCACGGCCGCGTCGTGAAGAAGCGCGGCTGCGTGCCCGTCATCGAGGTCGCGGAGGAGAAGGAGGACCGCGTCGGCCCCCTCGTCGCGGGCTTCCATGAGCTCGGCGCGACTCGTGAAGAAGCCCTTTGCGAGCAGCGGCACACCCGTGGCGCGACGAGCTGCGCGGAGATCCGTGAAAGAGCCTCCGAAGCGCTCGTCGACGAGAATCGAGACGGCGGCGGCGCCGTTCCGCTCGAAACCTTGAGCGAGCGCGGCCGGGTCGCCGTCCGGGCGCAGATCGCCCGCCGACGGGGAGCGCCGCTTCACCTCGGCGATCGCGGCGAGGCCGGCTCCGGCGAGCGCGTCGCGGAATCTTCCCATCAGGCGCCCACCGCTCCCCGTAGCGGGGCCTGCCCCGCCCGCGAGAAGGCGACGAGCTCTTCGAGCCGCTCTCCTGCCGCGCCCGAGTCGACCGCCTCGCGGGCGAGCGCATATCCCTCGGGCAGGCCGTCCGCGCGGCCGCCGGCCGCGATCGCTCCCGCCGCGTTCAGGAGAACGGCCTCGCGCTTCGGCCCGCGCCCGCCCGCGAGGATCTCCCTGATCGTCGCCGCGTTCTCGGCGGGTGAGCCGCCGCGCAGATCCTCGGGCCGGCATCGCTCGACGCCGAACTCGGCCGGGTCTATCTCCCGGCTATGCACGCTTCCGTCCACGACCTCGCAGACGAGGTTCGGTCCCGCGGGGGAGAGCTCGTCGATTCCTCCGGCGCCGTGGACGACGTAGGCGCGGCGGGCTCCGAGGCGGGCAAGGACCTCGGCGACCGTCGGCACGAGCTCGGGCGCGTAGACGCCGACGACCTGCGCACGGGCGCCGGCCGGGTTCGTCAGCGGCCCGAGGACGTTGAAAACGGTCCGGGCGGCGAGCTCCTTCCGGACGGGCGCCGCATGGCGCATGGCCGGATGGTGCGAGGGCGCGAAGAGGAAGCCGAAGCCGAGCTCGTCGATCGATCGCGCGATCTCGGCGGGCTCGAGCTCGAGGTTGAACCCGAGCGCCTCGAGCACGTCGGCGGATCCCGAGCGCGACGAGACCGCGCGGTTCCCGTGCTTGGCGACGCCTGCTCCCGCGGCCGCCGCGACGAGCGCCGCGGCCGTCGAGATGTTGAAGGTGTGCGCGCCGTCGCCGCCCGTACCGGCCGTGTCGACGAGATCTTCCCGCGTGGGGCGGACCGCGAGGACGTGGGCGCGCATCGCCTCGGCGCAGCCCGCGATCTCATCGGCCGTCTCGCCCTTCACGCGAAGCGCGATCAGGAAGCCGCCGATCTGGGCGGGCGTGCAGTCGCCGTCCATGATCGTGTTCATGACCGCGCGCGCTTGCGCGCGGTCTAGGGAGCGGCCCTCAAGAAGCTGCGCAAGCGCCTCGACGATCATCGGCCGCTCCCTAGGAAGTTGCGCGCGAGGTCCGCGCCGAGCGGAGTCAGTACGGATTCGGGGTGGAACTGGATCCCCTCGATCGGCAGCTCGCGGTGACGAACGGCCATCACCTCGCCGTCTTCGGTACGCGCCGAGACCTCGAGGCAGTCGGGAACGCGCGTTGCGGCGAGGGAGTGGTAGCGCCCGCCCTCGAGCGGGTCCGGAAGGCCGGCGAAGAGGCCGCGACCGTCGTGCGCGACGGCGCTCGCCTTCCCGTGGAGGAGCGCGCGGGCCTGACCGACCTCGCCGCCGAACGCCTCGATGATCGCCTGGTGCCCCAGGCAGACGCCTAGCGAGGGGATCCGGGGCCCGAGCCGCTGCAGGATCTCGATCGACGCGCCCGAGTCCGCGGGTCGCCCGGGGCCGGGTGAGATGACGAGGCGGCTCGGCGCGAGCTTCTCGGCTTCGTCCGCATCGATCTTGTCGTTCCGGATCACGGTCACTTCGGCGCCGAGCTCCTGGAAGAGGTGCGCGAGGTTGTAGGTGAACGAGTCGTAGTTGTCGATCAGCAGCATCATCGGGCTGTCTCCGCGAGGTCGATCGCCGCCTCGAGCGCTGCGAGCTTGCTCAGGCATTCGCGGTGCTCTGCGGAGGGATCGGAGTCGACGACGATCCCTGCTCCCGCCTGCAGATGGGCGATACCGTCCGCGAGGACGATCGTCCGGATCGCGATACAGGTGTCGAGCGTCCCGTCCGGCAAGGCATAGCCCACCGCGCCGGCGTAGGGCCCGCGGCGATATCCCTCGAGCTCGGAGATGATCTGCATGGCCCGCACCTTGGGCGCTCCGGACACGGTCCCCGCGGGGAAGCAGGCGCGGAGAAGATCGAACGGTGAGCGGTCGGCGAGGAGCTCCCCTGAGACCTCGGAAACGAGGTGGGTGACGTGTGAGTAGCGCTCCGGCTCGAGGAACTTCCCGACCCGAACGCTCCCGGGCGCGCATACACGCGAGAGGTCGTTTCGCCCGAGGTCGACGAGCATGACGTGCTCGGCCCGGTCCTTCTGCGAGGCGAGCAAGCGCTCTGCGTCCCCGTCTGCGCGCGGCGTCGTCCCCGCGATCGGGTTGACGCTCGCGCGGGTGCCCTCGAGCTTCACGAGCGTCTCGGGCGACGAGCCGATCAGCGCGAGATCACCGAGCTCGAGCAGGAAGAGATAGGGCGAGGGGTTGATCCGGCGCAAGGCGCGGTAGAGGGCGAGTGCGGAAACGCTCGTCGGCCGCTCCGCGCGTTGCGAGAGAACGATCTGGTAGGCGTCTCCCGCGCGGATCAAATCCTTCGCGGTGCGAACCTGGCTCTCGTACGCGGACTGCCCGGGAAAGCGCCGGGTGGCTCGGCCGTTCGCGGGTGCGTGTCCGTTCCCGTTCGGAAGCGGCTGGTCGAACAGGTCCGCCAGTTGGTCGCGGTCGCCCGCGAGGACCTCTGCCACGCTCGAGACGTGGTCGAAGCGGACGAGGGTCTCGGCCGCCACGAAGGAGCTCTCGGGAAGGTCGGGCCCGCCGTCGGGGAGCGAGACCGTCGGCTCGAGCTTCGCGACGTGGTCATAGCCCAGATACCCGACCACCGCGTTCTCCGCTGCGACCTCCGCCTCGGCGGCCTCGAAGCCGATGAGCCGGGACCCGGCCCCGACGAGGCTGTAGCGGCCGAGCCGCCCCTTTTCCACCGACTCGAGCAGGAACGTCGCACCGCCCGTCGCGCGCAGGCGAAGGTAGGCGCCGAGCGGAGTGACGAGGTCGGTCTGTATGTCGGTTGCGATCGTCATGGCAAACAAAAAGACCCTCCAGGCGGAAGGTCGATGAGCGGAACGGGCTGTCGGGGCCTAGATCAGCAGGCGACGCTCCCGCTCCGCTCGCGGCGCCAAGCCCACCAGGTGCGGACGGGAGTCGTCATCGTCGCCAGAGCGTAGGCGACTGCGAGGCCTCGCGCAACCCCTGTTCGCGGCGTCTGGCCGCGTGCTCGATAATCGCCGCGTGGCCGACCATCCGATTCGGATCATCGTGAAAGACGACCTCGAGCGCTCGCGCCTCACGGTGTTCTTCAGGCTCCTGCTTGCGATCCCGCACCTGATCGCGCTCTTTCTCTGGTCGATCGGGGCGCTCGTGGCCGGGATCGTGAACTGGTTCGCGACGCTCATCAAGGGCCGCTCGCCGAAGGGCCTCCACGACTTTCTCGCCTCATACGTTCGCTATGCGACGCACGTCTATGCGTACGTGTTGCTTGCGGCCAGCCCGTTCCCCGGTTTCGGCGGCGAGCGCGGCTATCCGATCGAGGTCGAGATCGACCCGCCCGAGCTCCAGAGCCGGTGGAAGACTGCGTTTCGCATCCTGCTTGGGCTGCCCGCCCTCGTTCTCGCGACGGTCCTCGTGGGCAGTTGGGGGGGTGGCGGAGCCCGCATGTCCGAGGAGGATGGGCAATTCGCTGCGGACCTCTTCTCGAGCGTCGGCGTTGCGTGGACGATCGCGTTCCTCGCCTGGTTCGCGTGTCTCGCGCGCGGCCGGATGCCCCGGGGTTTCCGAGACCTGCTCGCCTATGTCCTTCGCTACGGCGCGCAGGCCTACGGTTATCTGTTCCTTCTGACGGATCGATACCCGAACAGCGACCCACACGATCCGCCGAGCCGCGAGCCCGTGCCCGAGCACCCGATCCGCCTCCGGGTCGAAGACGATCTCCGACGGAGCCGCCTCACCGTGTTCTTTCGCCTGCTGCTCACGTTTCCGCACTTCCTCTGGCTGATTCTCTGGAGTCTTCTCTCGCTCGTCGTCGCGATCCTGAACTGGGTCGCGACGCTCCTTACCGGCCGACCTCCGCGCGTCTTTCACCGCTTCCTCTCCGCGTTCGTCCGGTACGAGGTGCACGTGCTCGCGTACCTGCTTCTCGTCGCCAATCCGTTTCCGGGGTTCGTCGGCAAGTCGGGCTCGTATCCCGTCGATCCCGAGCTTCCGCCACCCGAGCCCCAGAGCCGCTGGCGGACGGCCTTTCGGGTCCTGCTTGCGATACCCGCATTCATCGTCACCAGCGCGATCGGCACGGCTGCGTTCGTCGCGGCGTTCCTTGCATGGTTCGCGGCCCTCGCCACCGGGAGGATGCCGGAAGGCCTCCGAAACGTCGGCGCCTACTACCTGCGTTACACGGCCCAGGAGCAGGGCTACGGCGTGTACCTCCTGACCGACCGGTATCCGTACAGCGGCCCGGCCGAGTACGAGGAGCCGGAGGAGATGGAAGAGCCCGGCGAGGCGCCACCGCTTGCAGCTCGGGCGTAACGGCCGGCTCGTTTTCCTCGGCGCGCTCCTCGTCGTCCTCGCGGCTGCCTGGGCCGCGGCAGCCGTCTACCTCTGGGAAAGCCGTGTTCCGGGAAATCTGAGCCCGCCCGACCTCGACGTCCACGACGAGTTCACACGTGGAGAGCTCGCGCGGGCGAGCCGGTACGAGCGCTTCCTTCGCATCGAGCTGCTTCTCTCGCAGGTCGCGCTCCTTGGCGTGCTCGGGCTCTACGCATGGCGCGGGCACCGGCTCATGCGCGAGTCGGCAGCCGGGCGGATCGGAACGGGGATGCTCCTCGGGATGCTCGGGCTCGCGCTCGTCTGGCTCGTCCAGGTTCCCTTCTGGCTCCTCGAGCTCTGGTGGCAGCGGCGCCACGGGATCTCGCGCGCGGAGTATCCGGAGGCGATCCTGGGCACCTGGCTCGGGCTCGGCGGCGAGTTCCTGTTCATCTGTCTCGCCATCCTGGTCGTCATGGGGCTCGCGGGATTCCTACGCGACCGCTGGTGGGCTGTCGGCGCTCCCTTCTTCATCGGCCTCGCTCTTCTCTTCGTGTTCGTCTACCCCTACCTCCTCCCGAATCTGGGCTCGCTTCGGGATCGGGAGTTGACCGCGGAAGCGCGCCAGCTCGCCGACGAACAGGGGATCGAGCCGATCCCGGTCAAGGTCGAGGAAGTGCGGACGTTCACGACGGCGCCGAATGCGGAGGCCGCCGGCCTCGGGCCGAGCCGTCGCATCGTTCTCTGGGACACGCTCCTCACGGGGCGCTTCGAGCAGAACGAGATCCGCTTCGTGATCGCGCACGAGCTCGCGCACCATTCGCGCAACCATCTCTGGAAGAGCGTGGGGTGGTATGCCCTCTTCGCCGTCCCGGGAGCGTTCCTGATCGCTCTCTTCACGCGGCGGCGTGGCGGATTGTCCCGGCCGGAGGCGGTCCCTGTCGCCTTGTTCGTGCTCGTCGCGCTTCAACTTCTAGCCGGGCCGGTTCAGAACGCGATCGGGCGACACCTCGAGGCCGAAGCCGACTGGGTCGCGCTCGAGACGACCGAGGACCCGGATGCTGCGCGGGCTCTCTTCCGCCGGTTCGCGACAACGACCTTGTCCGAGCCTAACCCGCCCCTGTGGTCCCAGCTTCTCCTCGACACGCACCCGACGCTCCTCGACCGGATCAAGTTGGCGGAGGCGTGGGAACGCGAGAACGGCGAGTGATTGACTTATATATCGTGACGATATATCGTGGCGCGGTATGGAGCTCTCGGGCGTCGGCCGGGTCATCCTCGGGTCACTGCAGCGAGTGCCTCGCTCCGGCTATGAGATCAAGCGGCTCGTAGACCACTCGACCCGGTTCTTCTGGGCGG
>JACCYG010000189.1 GCA_013696595.1 Actinomycetota bacterium
CGACCTCGTGATCGTCTCTCACGGCGAGCAGACGGCCGTGGGTCATGAGCCTGGGCACGGCGCGATCGAAGCAGGCGAGCCGGTCGTCGTCGACCTCTATCCGCAGGATCCGGATTCAGGGTGCTACCACTCGCTTGGCCACGGCGTGGGGCTCGAGGTCCACGAGCTTCCGCTCCTCGGTCGAAACGGTGAGGAGATCGTCCCCGGCGACGTTCTCGCGATCGAGCCCGGCGGTTACCGCAAGGGTTTCGGCGGGTGCCGCCTCGAAGACCTCGTCTTCGTGACCGATGACGGCTTCGAGCTCCTCACGGATTATCCGTACGACCTCGGCCTCTAGAGCCTGACGGGAACCGTCGGTCTTGGTGGTCCGTCCAAGGAACCATGGACACGAACCTACGACCTGGACGAGGGCCGAGGCCGACGGGACGATCGAGGACGTCGCCGTCGGTCAGAAGGTCGACGCGTGGGTGGGCGCGATCGCGGAGTCGTGTCCCGAGCAGGCGACTGCCGACGCCGTCTTCATCCTCGCCGCGTCCTAGGAGAACGACAGAAGCTTCTCGAAGCGGGCGGCGTCGTCGAAGGGGCCGATGACGGCGAGGTTGAGGCGCTCTTCGCGAATGATGTCCTGCGCAACCCGCTGGATGTCCTCGCGCGTGACGCGGTCGAACCCCGCCAGCACCTCGTCAGGCTCGCGGATCTTGTCCTCCAGCACCTCCGTGCGGAGCCCGAAGAGGATCGTGCCCTTTGGGTCCTCGAGCGAGAGGACGAGGCGTCCCTTGGCGAAGTTCCGGGCCTTCTCGAGCTCGTCCTCGCTGACAGGCTCGTCTGCGATCCGCTTGAACTCGGCCACGATCGTCTGGATCGCCTCGTCGATCCGGTTGATGTCGACGCCCCCTTGGGCGAAGAGCGTGCCCGCGTCCGTGTAGCTCTGGTTGTAGCCGAAGATGTAGTAGGCGAGACCGCGGCGCTCGCGGACCTCGGTGAAGAGCCGCGAGGACATCCCTCCGCCGAGCACGGTCGCGAGGAGTGCCAGGTTGTAGCGGTCCGGATTGTCGAGCGGGTAGCTGTGGACGCCCAGACGAACATGCGCTTGATCGGATTGCTTGGAATGCGCCTTCACGCGTGGCGTCGTCTGCTCCCACGCGACGGGGTCCGGAGCCCCTGGCACCCCGTCCTGAACGTTCCCGAGGAGCTCCTCGAGCCGCTTAAGGATGTCGTCGCCAACGGCACCCGCGACGCCTGCGATCATGCGCGGGCCGCGGTACCAGCGGTCGAGATAGTCGAGGAAGGTCTCGCGTGTCGCGCCGCGCACCGTTTCCTTCGTCCCGATGATGTCCCAGCCGAGAGGCTGGTCTCCGTAGAGGAGCTCGTCGTAGACGCCTTCGAGGTAGTCGCGCGGCGTGTCGAAGTACATGTTCATCTCCTCGACGATCACGCCCTTCTCGCGCTCGATCTCCTCCGAGTCGAACTTCGAGTTGCGAAGCATGTCGACGAGGACGTCGAGGGCGACGTCCCGGTGTTCCGCCGCGCACTTGACGTAGTACCCGGTGTACTCCTTGCCGGTGAACGCGTTGAACTCACCCCCAATCGAGTCGATCTCGCCGGCGATTTGCCGCGCGCTCGGCCTTCGCTCTGTTCCCTTGAAGAACATGTGCTCCGAGAAGTGGGCGATCCCGTTCGTCTCCCGCGTCTCGTAGCGCGAGCCGGCCGCGAGCATCACGAAGCACGCCACCGACTTGGCCTGTGGCATGCCGGCGGTCAAGATGCGCAGCCCGTTCGGAAGGACGTGCTTCTCGAAGACGTTCATGCTCTTGCGAGGGTTCGCGACTCGTGGGCCCCGATCCTTGTCCGCCACTCGTCTGGGACTGTGGTCGTCTGCCGGAGCTCGTAGTCGAAAGCGACGTGGACGCTCGTCGCCTCGGCGACGAGGCGCCCGTCCGGACCGCGGAATTCGAACTCGAACTGGAGGCTCTTCGTGCCGACCTGACCGATCCTCGTTCCGATCGCGAGCGTCTCACCGAGGAACGCTGGTGAGCGGAAGGTGATCTTGAGGTCCGCGACGATGCCGAGCTCCTGGAGGTCTGTCACGCCGACGATCTCGCGGAAGTAGTCGACCTTCGCCGACTCGAGGTAGCTTCCGTAGACCGCGTTGTTCACGTGCCCGAGGCCGTCGAGGTCGCGGAACTCGACCGGTTGCGAGCGCACGAAACCGAACCCTTCCATCCGCCGGATGTTAGCTTCCGGCCCCGTGGCGACCGGCGTCGAGATGCGGGCGGCGGTGAACGCGCAGCCGGAGTGGCTCGCAGGCGTTGCCGAACGAGTTGGCGAGCTGCGATTTCCTTCAGCCCGGGTTGCCTTCACCGGCTGCGGGACCTCGTTCCATGCGGCTCAGACCGGAGGCCCGGCCATGCAGGCGCTCGAGGCCGTGCTCGCGACGCCGGACGCCGACGTCCTCGTCGTGGTCAGCCACGAGGGGACGACCACGCTCTCGCTCGAAGCGGCGCGCGCGTTCGGCGGTCCCGTTTGGGCGGTTACGGCCGTTCGCGAGAGCCCGCTCGCAGAGGTCGCGGCCGAGGTCGTTCTCGCGGCGCCGGAGCTCGAGAAGTCGTGGTGTCACACGGCGAGCTACACGTGCGCGGTGGCGGCACTCGCGGCGCTCAACTCCGAGGACGTGAGTGGTCTCGCAGACGACGTCGGCGTGGCGCTGGCGGCTGGCGGGCCGGACGCGTCCGATCACGAGCGTTTCGTCATCGCGGGCGCGGGACGTGACTGGCCGACAGCGCAGGAGGCCGCGCTGAAGCTTCGCGAAGGCGCGTTCGTCGCCGCCGAGGCCCACCACACGGAGCAGATCCTTCACGGCCATCTGGCTGCGATCGACGAGAGCGTGCGCGCGTTCGTCCTGCTCGGCGAGGGACGCGCGGCCGAGCGGGCGCGCGACGTCGCTCGGGCGCTCGAAGAGCTCGGTGTCGACACGACCGTGCTTCCCTCGCTTCACCCGGCGGTAGACATCGTCCCGTTCCAGCTTCTGACGCTGGCTCTCGCGGACCGGCGTGGTGTCGACCCGGACCGCATCCGGCGAGATGACGAACGGTGGGCCCGGGCTCGAGCCGCGTACGAGTAGTAGTCGCGCGCGGGTAATTCGGGTCCCAACCCGCCCCCTGCTCACGCATCAGCGTAACGCCGAAAAACGCGCGCGTGGCGCGCGCTTTGTGCCAGGAGTGTGTCTAAACCGGGCTCGCCGAGCGGGCCTCGTTCATTTCGGCTAGCACGACTCCTCGGTTAGGAAATCCGTTCGAGCTCGGCGAGGAGCCGATCGACTTCGTTGGCCGAGTTGTAGTGGACGACGCCCACGCGGACGGCGCCTTCCGGTAGCCCAAGCCGCTCCATGATCTCGACCGCGTAGTAGTTCCCGGCCCAGACGGCGATGTCGCGTTCGGCCAGGGACGCGGCGACCTCCGAAGGCGACCGGCCCCGGAAC
>JACCYG010000204.1 GCA_013696595.1 Actinomycetota bacterium
CGCATAGACCGCTTGGAAGACGAAAATGACGACGGCTAGAGCTATCGCCAGCGTTGCCCCCTGTACCTGCCACAGTGCCTGCAAGAAGCTCTCGGCCCTCGACGGATCTTCGAAACGCTTGAAACCCCAAGGGACCGGCAGCCAGAGCACTCCGAAGGAGAGGAGGAGCAGCCACCACCAGGACGACTCAGCTTTCGCGCGGTGACTCAGCCACTCGAGCGCATCGCGTTTCCGACGGCTCCACTTCGGCGTTACCGCGAGCTGCGACTTTCCGAGTTCCGCTAGGCGAACGAGCGACGACTCAATGTAGAGATCCCGTGCGTCCCGGGGTAGACCGCGAAGCCGCCCGTAGAGCCGCGTAACGCGCGTTCGGGTCGCGCGGAATGGCACCCGCACACGATCGAGCAAGCTCATGGGGCGACGCCGGAGCAGAGCGGCCGCGGAACCTTGTTCATAGGCAGGATTGTCGCCCACGCGCCTGATGCCGCCGGCCAAGCGGGCCCAGCTCTCATTGCACTGCGCCGTCGGAATCCCCAGGGACAGCATGACGACGAGTCAACCGGTACCGCCTTCACGCGTCGGCGCGACCGGTGGTAGCGTTTGCGTCGCGGGGCGGGTCGTAGCCGGCACAACCCACGAGGCCACGCCGGGTGCCCGCGCCGAGCGGTTCCATGGAGACCGCCTCTCGACGCCGCGGGGCGAGCCTGACGAGTCGCCGGTGAACCGGGTCCATAGAAAAAGCCCCGTTACCAGGGCTTTTTCCGTAGCAGGCCTGTAAGCCGGATTCTGTCGAGGGTGACCATCCATCTTTGCGGCTTACCCGGCTCCTGGGCGGGCCGCCTCGTAGCGGAGCCTGTTCGCCTTGCACCGGATGGGGTTTGGCTAGCCGCCGTGTCGCCACGACGCTGGTGGGCTCTTACCCCACCGTTTCACCCTTACCTTCGGCGTCTCCGGAGTTGATACGCCGCCGGCGGTCTCCTTTCTGTGCCACTTTCCGTCGGCTTTCGCCGCCTGGGTCGCCCCAGCGTCCTGCCCTGCGGTGTCCGGACTTTCCTCGAGCCGCCGAAACGGCCCGCGGTCACCCGGCCTGCATTGGAATTGTAGCCGCGATCGCGTGAATCTCCGGTCCGCCGCCGATTGGCATGCGCCGGATTATCCGGCCCCTACAACGACGAGGGGCCCATCCCACGGAGTTAGGGGAGGCGCGACGTGATCGCGGCGCGGGCGCGCAGGGTCGCCCGAGACCCTGCTCCGCCCACGCCCGGTCACTCAGCCCGCGTGCACGCCCAGTGCGAGCTGATTCTCCTGACCCTCTTCGAGCCTCGAGCCGCACTCCGGGCACTCGAGCGCCGAGCCGATCCGCATGACGAACTCGCCACATGCGAGGCACTCGAGGCTCGCTCCGCGACTGAGTGCGAGAAGCTCCTGGTCGAGCGTCCGGTTCAGAGCTACGACGGTCAACTACATCCTCCGAAAGACCCCGGTGACCTTGCCGAGGATCTGGACGTGGTCGGGGTAGAGCGGCTCGAGGGCCGAGTTCTCCGGCTGAAGGCGGATACGCCCGCCTTCGCGGAAGAACCGCTTCACCGTCGCCTCTTCGGTCGCCTCGTCCCCGCCTGCGAGCGCGACGACGACGTCGCCGTTCTGCGCGGTCTGCTGGCGACGGACGACCACGTAGTCCTCGGGAAGGATTCCGGCCTCGATCATGCTCTCGCCGCGGACGCGCAGGAGGAACTCCTCCCCTGCGCCCGTGGAGAGCGGCTCGGGAACGGCGAGGTACTCCTCGACGTTCTGCTCGGCGAGCAAGGGCCCGCCCGCGGCGATCTGGCCGACGAGCGGCAGGACGCGAACCCGGCCCGCCTCGCCGACGGTGGCCGCCTCGCGGCCCGGACGTTCGCGGCCGACCAGCTCGAGTGCGCGCGGCTTGGTCGGGTCGCGCTTCAGGTAGCCCAGACGCTCGAGGTTCGCCAGGTGGGCGTGAACGGTGGACGGCGAGGCGAGCCCGACCGCCTCGCCGATCTCGCGCACGGTCGGCGGGTAGCCGTGCCCGTCGACGTACTCCGTGACGTAGTCGTAAATCTCTTGTTGTCGATCCGTAAGCAAGCCTACCTCGCTTTGTCGAACGTATGTTCGTTAAGGTAGCGCCCCGGTCGGATGGCGTCAACTCGAGGGCCGGGAGCGACGGCCCCGCCGGGATCGCGGCTACAATCTGCCTCGCGCGCTGGTGGCGGAATTGGTAGACGCGCAAGGTTGAGGGCCTTGTGAGCTGTACGGCTCGTGGAGGTTCAAGTCCTCTCCAGCGCATAACGCACGACGCCCCGTTTGGGGCGTTTCTCGTCGCGGGTCGGATGGGAGACTCGACTAGGGGAATGCGTGATCTTTGCCGCCATGCCGTCGACGCGGCCGTAGCTTCCGGTGCGGGCTATGCCGACGCGCGCGCGATCACCCGTCGCGCGCAGGACGTCTCGACCAAGAACCGGCAGGTGGAGACGGTGTCGGACGCCGAGTCCGCGGGCATAGGCGTCCGCGTGCTCGTGGACGGAGCCTGGGGATTCGCCTGCGACCGAAGGCTGACCGACGACGGCGCGCGCGACGCGGCTCTTCGCGCGGCCGCCTTTGCGCGCGCGAGCGCCTCGCGCGGTGGGAAGCGCCGGGTCGAGCTCGCCCCGGCCCCGGCGCGGCAAGGGGAATACCAGACGCCGGGGCACCGAGACCCGATCGACGTCCCGCTCGCGGAGAAGATCGAGGTCTGTCTTCGTGCGGAGGAAGCGATGAGCCACCGGGACGTCGAGATCACGGAGGCGAGCGTGCGCGCCCAGCGGGAAGAGCGCGCGTTCGCTTCATCCGAGGGCGCCGACATCTTTCAGAAGTTCTACGAGTGCGGCGGCGGAATCAGCTCGCTCGCAATCGCCGACGGCCGCGTCCAGACGCGAAGCTACCCGTCGAGCCACGGCGGCTCGAGCGCCCAGGCAGGCTGGGAGTACATCGAATCGCTGGGCCTCGACGGCGAGGGCCCGCGCGTCGCAGAGGAAGCGGCTGCGCTCCTCCGGGCCGCTCCCTGCCCCGCCGGGGTGACGACGATCGTCCTCGACTCCGAGCAGATGGAGCTCCAGGTCCACGAGTCGGTCGGCCACCCAACCGAGCTCGACCGGGTCTACGGGACGGAGGCGGCCTACGCGGGAACCAGCTTCCTGAAGCCGGAAGACCTCGGAAGCCTGCGCTACGGGTCCGATCTCATGAACATCACGGCTGACCCGACGACCCCACAGGGGCTCGGAACGTTCGCCTTCGACGACGAGGGCGTTCCCGCGGCACGCCAGCCGATCGTGGAGGCAGGTGTGCTGCGCGGGTTCCTCGGCTCCCGCGAGACCTCGGCCGTGCTCGGCACGAGCACCGGCGGCTCGATGCGCGCCGACGGGTGGAGCCGGATGCCGCTCGTCCGCATGACCAATCTCCATCTCGAGGCCGGCGAGGGCAGCTTCGAGGACCTGCTGGCGGACGTCGACGACGGGATCTATCTCGCGACGAACAAGAGCTGGTCGATCGACGACAAGCGCCTGAACTTCCAGTTCGGGACCGAGATCGCGTGGGAGATCAAGCGGGGAAAGCTCGGGCGGATGCTCCGAGACGCGACTTACACGGGTGTCACCCCGGTGTTCTGGGGCTCGCTCGACGCCCTGGCGGGGCCGGACGAGTGGCGCATGCAGGGGCTCACGAACTGCGGCAAAGGACAACCGGGCCAGCACGCGCACGTGTCCCATGGAGCCCCGCCCGCGCGCTTCCGTGACGTGCAGGTCGGCGTCCGCTCGTGAGCGAGTCAGAGCGAGCCCTCGACGTCGCCGAGCGTGCGCGGCGTGCGGCCTCGGGTGACGAGATCGACGCGCTCGTCCACCTCGAGCGCTCCGGGTTCGCGCGGTTCGCGGGGTCGACGGTCCACCAGCCCACGTTGATCGAGGACGAATCTGTCACGATCCGCGTGGTGCGCGACGGGCGGGTCGGAGCCTCGTCGACGAACCGGACCGACGACGACGGCCTGCGCGCCGCGGCCAAGCGCGCGGGCGAAGCCGCCGACAACGCGCCAGCGGACCCGGCGTTTCCGGGACTTCCGCCTGCGGCCGAAGCTCCGGCCGTCGAGGGCTTCGACGAAGAGACCGCGGCGCTGGCGCCCGAGGAGCAGGCGGCCCGCGCGTGGACGGCGATCGAAGCCGCTCCCCGGCACGGACTCTACGGCTATTTCACGAGCGGAGCGACCGACATCGCCGTCGCCTCGAGCACCGGGATCGCAGCCTCCCAATCGATGACCGACGCGACCGTGCGGGCGCTCGCCGCTTCCGACGGCGAATCCGGATATGCGGAGGCTACCTCGTGGCGAGCCGGCGAGCTCGACCCAGCCGCGGTCGCGTCCGAGGCCGCCGAGAAGGCGATCCGCACGAGGGACGCAGCCGCGTTCGAAGCAGCCGTGTGCCGCGCCGTCCTCGAGCCCTACGCCTTCGCCGAGCTCCTCTGGTATTTCGCGTTCAGCTCGCTCGGCGCGCTATCGCTGCTCGAGGGAAGGAGTTACCTCGCCGAGCGGATCGGCGAGCGCTGCTTCGATCCGAGCTTCACGCTCCGCGACGACGGGCGTGACGCCCGCGGCCTCCCGAAGGCGTTCGATTTCGAGGGCGTCCCGAAGGAGCCGGTGACGCTCGTCGAGGACGGTGTCGTCCGCGACGTCGTCTGGGATCGCCGCACGGCCGCGCGCGCGGGCCGGGAGTCGACCGGCCATGCGCTCGCCGCGCCCGCCCAGGCGCACGGGCCGCTTCCCTTCAACCTGGTCGTCGAGCCGGGCGACGCGGACGTCGATGAGCTCGTCGAGCGAGTGGACGACGGAATCTACGTGACGCGCCTCCACTACCTGAACATCGTCGACCCGCGCGAGGGCCTCATCACGGGGATGACGCGCGACGGCACGTTCCGAATCGAGAAGGGACGCGTGACGCGGCCGCTCGTCAACCTTCGCTTCACGACGTCCTTCCCGGCGCTCGTCGAGCGGCTCCTCGGGCTCTCGAGCGATGTCAAGCTCGTCAACCTGAGCGACTTCTACGACGAGCGCTACCCGTACGCGAGCCTCGTCCCGGCGGTCGCCACCGAGACGTTCACGATCGTCGGAAGCGGG
The DNA here is from genome assembly GCA_013696595.1 of Actinomycetota bacterium. GTDB lineage: Bacteria > Actinomycetota > Thermoleophilia > Gaiellales > Gaiellaceae > JACCYG01. The sequence goes on from JACCYG010000204.1 coordinate 5,156, forward strand.
TCGGGGCCCGGGCTCTGAACCGCTAGCGGTCGCGTTTGTTCCGGTGCCTGAAGCGGCCGCGGCTCACGTCTCGCGTCCAGTCACCGCCGACAGTCACCGCAAAGGCCAGCACCGCAGCGATCGTCGCCAGGAAGAGAAAGACGAACGCGCCACCCCACCCCGACGTGAGCCCGATCGCGATCGTCGCAACGAGGATCACGGCCGCGGGAACCCAGAGGCGAGCGGACGGCATGGTTCAGTCGAAGAAGTAGAAGAGCGCGATCGTGTTCGCCGCGAAGATGAACGCGACGACCACGGTCAACCGGGTGAGGTTCCGCTCGACGATGTGCTGGCCGCCCTGCGAGGTCGGCGTGAAGCCGAGGCCTCCGAATCCCGTGTCCCGCCCCGAGTGCATGAGGACGAGGACGACGAGGAAGATCGAGACGAGGACGTGGAAGGCCGCCAGGACTCCGAGCATGGACTCAGGATAGCGGCGGTTCTAGCAGGAAGCGGCGTCGAAGATCGCGTCGACGAGCTCCGTCGCGATCCGGTCCTTCGTGACGTAGCCGGAGGCGCCGGCAGCGTCGGCTTGCTCCAGGTCCGCCGGCGAGTTCGAGCCCGTGAGGAAGAGGATGCAGGTGTCCGGCAGCGCCTCCCGAATCTGACGGGCGGCCTCGAAGCCGTCGAGCACCGGCATGCTGATGTCCATCAGGACGACATCGGGGCGAAGGTCCGACGCGAGCCGGGCCGCCTCCTCGCCGTTCTCTGCGCGCCCTATGACGCGAATCTTCTTTTCGCTGCTCAGAAGCGCTTCGACGCTCTCCGCGAAGAGCGGATGGTCCTCGGCGATGAGAACGTTGACAGGGGTCAGGTCTGCCATGAGTGAACCTTATCCATTTTTTACGAGAAAAAATATCTTTTTCTCAGGAAATTACAAATTTTGTCCGCGTGCGATGGACAGCCCGCTTTCGACCCCGACATGTTCCACCTGCAGAGTGGTGTGGTCGAGGGCGAAGCGCTCACGGAGCATGCGCTCGAGCTCGAGCCGGATGCGGTGGCAGTCGCCGCCGGGCTCGACGAGAACGTGGGCAGAAAGAGCGGGAAAGCCGCTCGTCACCGTCCATACGTGAAGGTCGTGCGCCTCGACGACACCGGGATGGGCGACAAGCGCCTCCCCCACCTCGCTCGGCGGAGCCGAAGCGGGCGCACCCTCGAGAAAGATACGGCCCGATTCCCTGAGGAGCGACCAGCCCGCGGCGAGGGCCAGCGCTGCTACGAAGAGCGAGGCGAGCGGGTCGAACCGGTCCCAGCCCGTCGCAAGGATGAGCGCGGCCGCAACGGCCGTCCCGACGAACGCGGCCGCGTCCGTGGCGATGTGAAGGTACGCACCGCGCACGTTCAGGCTGCGCCGCTCCGCGCGCGAGAGCAGGAGCAAGACGAGACCGTTCATGGCGATGCCTGCAAGGGCGACGACAAGGACGAGCCCTGCCTCCACCTCCGGCGGGTCGACGAGACGCCGCGCGGCCTCGTAGCCGATCCAGACGGCGAT
>JACCYG010000210.1 GCA_013696595.1 Actinomycetota bacterium
GTGGAGTGTCGCCGCGAATGACGCAGCCGAGCGCGATCACGCACGCGTACCGCTTCGTCTTCGCGAGAGCCATTGCCCCGAGCGGAAGCTCGAAGGCCCCGGGAACCTGCATGACGTCGACGCGCTCGCGTTCGACGCCCGCCTCGGCCAGCGCATCGAGCGCGCCCTCGAGGAGCCGCGTCGTGATGTCGGCGTGGAACCGGCTGACCGCGATTCCCACCGAGCGACGCGCTCCGTTCGGGGAGCCGACGAAGACACCGACTCCGTCCGGGATCTCGAGCTCGCCCGGCGCATGCTCGCGGCTCGGCTCGTCGGCGTCGGGGCCCGGTGGGCTCTCGTGCGTCTTGGCCCCCTCGCTCACGCCTCGCCCGGCTCCTCGAAGCGGAGGTCCTGATGGTGGAGGCGGTGGCCGAGCTTCGCCCGCTTCGTCTCGAGGTAGCGGCGGTTCTCCTCGTTCGGAGATACCTCGATCGGGAGCTGCTCGACCACCGTGAGGCCGAAGCCCTCGATTCCGGTCAGCTTCTTCGGATTGTTCGTGAGAATCCGGATCGTCGAGAGGCCGAGGTCGGCGAGGATCTGGTTCCCGATCCCGTAGTCGCGCGCATCCGCGGGAAAGCCGAGCTCGAGGTTCGCCTCGACCGTGTCGAGCCCGCCTTCCTGGAGCTCGTAGGCGCGCAGCTTGTTCAGAAGGCCGATGCCCCGCCCCTCCTGCGACATGTAGACGAGGACGCCGTGTTCCTCCGTGCTGATCCGCGCGAGCGCCCGTTCGAGCTGCTCGCCGCAGTCACAGCGAAGCGAGTGGAAGACGTCGCCCGTTAGGCATTCGGAGTGGACGCGGACGAGCACGTTCTCCGCGCCCGTCACCTCGCCCTTGACGAGCGCGAGGTGGTGCTTTCCGGTCAGCGTCTCGCTGAACGCGATCGCGGTGAACTCTCCGTACTCGGTCGGGAGGCGGACGGTAGCCGTCCGCTCCACGAGCTTCTCCGTTCGCCGGCGGTACTCGACGAGATCGGCGACCGTCACCATCTTGAGGCCATGCCGCGCGCAATAGGGGACGAGGTCGCGTACGCGGGCCATCGTCCCGTCCTCGTTCATGACCTCGCAAACGACTCCGGCGGGCGCCAGGCCGGCGAGCCGTGCGAGGTCGACGGCCGCCTCGGTCTGCCCCATGCGCTCGAGCACGCCGCCGGGGCGTGCGCGCAGCGGGAAGACGTGCCCCGGCTGGATGAGATCCTCGGGCCGCGAGTCGGGTTTGATCGCAACCTGGATCGTCCGCGAGCGGTCGTGCGCCGAGATCCCCGTTGTCACGCCTTCACGCGCTTCGATCGAGACCGTGAACGCCGTTCCGAGCGGGGTCTCGTTCCGCTCCGTCATCGGGCGAAGGCCGAGCTCGTCGCAACGCTCCTCGGTGAGGCACAGGCAGATGAGCCCACGCGCATGCGTGGCCATGAAGTTGATCGCCTCGGGGGTGGCAAACTGCGCCGCGATCACGAGGTCGCCCTCGTTCTCCCGATCGGGCGCGTCGACGACGACGACGAACTTGCCTTCGCGAACGTCCTCGATCGCCTCTTCGATCGTCGCAAACGCGCTTTGCCGTTCCACCGTGGCCATGAGGGAATCGTAACGCGGTCAGCCGAGCTGCCCGCGCGCCTCCAGCAAGCGCTCGACGTGCTTGGCGAGGACGTCGACCTCGATGTTCACCTCGTCTCCGGGCTCGAGCCGGCCCAGCGTCGTCTCACCGAGCGTGTGCGGGACGAGCGCGACCGCAAAACGATCAGGCACGAGATCGATGACCGTGAGACTCACGCCCTCGAGCGTGATCGACCCTCTCTCGACCACGTATCGTGCGAGGTCGGGCGCGATCTCGACCTCGAGCCGCCGCCCCTCTCCCTCCGGCTCGGCGGAGATGACTCGGCCGACGCCGTCGACGTGACCCTGGACGATGTGGCCGCCGACCGGGTCGCCGGCGCGCAGGGCGGGCTCGACGTTCAGGCCGGCGCCGGCGGCGAGCCGGCCGAGCGAGGTGCGGCGAAGCGTTTCCGGAACGGCTTCGAACGTGAGCACCCCCTCCGAGACGTCCGTCGCGGTCAGGCAGACCCCGTTCAGCGCGACGGAGTCGCCGGTCGCCGTGCCTGCGGCCGTCTGCGGCGCGCGCACTCGAAGGCGCACGCCCTCCTCGTCGCCGTCGAGTGCCTCGAGGATGCCGAGCTCCCGGATGATCCCAGTGAACACGCCGAAGACGATAACCGTCGCCCGGTCAATACCCGCGCTCCGGATCGATGACGCCGATGAGCTCCCGTTCTTCGCGAAAGCGCCGCACGTTCTCCTCGACGAGCCCCGCAAGCGGCTCGTCGAACGTTCCGGGCGGGTTGGCCGCGTGCGGCGTGATGAGGACGTTGTCAAATCGCCAGAGCGAGTGGTCGTCGGGAAGCGGCTCAGGGTCGGTGACATCCAGGCATGCGCCCCCGATCCGGCCGTTCTCGAGGGCCTCGACGAGCTCGTCCGTGATGACAAGGCGTCCGCGGGCGACGTTCACAAGCCAGCCTTCCGGGCCGATCAGCTCGAGCTCACGCGCGCCGATCAGTCCCTCCGTCTCGGGCGTGAGTGGAGCGGCCAGGACGACGTAATCGCTCTCGCGCAGAAGCTCGTCGAGGCCCTCGCTTCCGACCGACCTGTCGGCCCCGCGCACCGGTCCTCCCGTCCGTGTAAGCGCGATCGTCCGCACCCCGAACGGCCGGAGGCGCTCGATCGTCTGCCGCCCAATCGCACCCGCCCCGACGATTCCGACGGTATGGCCCGCGAGACGGTCTCCGGACCCCTCGTGCCAGCGCCTTCGCCGGGCTACCTGGGGAAGGCAGCGTGCAGCCCCCAGGATGAACGCGAGGGCATGCTCCGCGACATCGGCGGCATACACGTCCTCCACGCGCGTCCAGACCCGCTCCCGGTCGACGACTCCGTGCTCCACCCACCAGTCCGGGCCGGCCGACCAGAGCTGCACCCAGCGAATTCCCGGATGGACGACTTCCCGGATCAGGTCGCGGGACGGAGGGCCGATCCAGACGACGGCGTTCGCGTCCCCGGGCTCCGCCAGTGTTCCTCCCGCACGCTCGATCGCCTTCGCGACGACGGAAGACCGCTCCGGGCCGACCCAGACGCGCGCCTCCGTCACGGCGCGTGCACGTAGGCCGTGACGAGAAGATCCTCGCCGACGCGCATCACGTCGATACTCGAGAGCGTGCAGGCCTCTGCGAGATTTTGCGCTCCCGGGCCGGCGAAGAGAGACGGAGCGTCGTCGCCGCCGACGACCTTCGGGGCAACGAAGAGCATGAGCTTATCGACGAAGTCGGCACGGAGGAACGCGCCGGCGAGCGTCGGCCCGCCCTCGAGCAGAAGCGACTGAACCTGCTGCTCGCCGAGGCGCCCAAGTTCTTCGGCGAGCGCGCCGGACAGGAGCTCGAGCTCGGACCCCTCCGGGAGAGACCCCTGGCCGAACGCGAGGCGGCGCGGCTGTCGCTCGGCGCCGACGTCACGCGCCGTGAGCTGCGGGTTCTCGGCGCGCACGGTCCCCATCCCGACCGCGACGGCGTCTGAAGCGGCGCGAAGCTCGTGGACGACGCGACGGCTTTCCTCCCCGGAAACCCAGCGCGCATCTCCACTCGAAGCGGCCAGGCGGCCGTCGAGAGTCATCGCTGCTTTGTACGTGACGAAGGGCCGACTGAGCCGCGCCCACGTCCGAAAGGCTTCGTTCTGACGCCGGGCCCGTTCGGCGAGGTCGCCTTCCGCGATTTCGACCTCGACTCCGGCTTCACGGAGGCGCGCGAACCCTCGTCCGTTGACGAGCGGGTAAGGATCGTCGGCCGCGGCGACAACACGCTCGACTCCGGCCTCCACGATCGCGTCCGCGCATGCGCCGGTCCGACCTTGATGGGCGCAGGGCTCGAGCGTCACGTAGAGAGTCGCCCCTCGCGCGCGCGGTCCCGCGGCGCTGAGCGCGGCGGCCTCGGCGTGGGGACCGCCCGGCCGCTCGTGCCATCCTTCTCCGACCACTTCGCCGTCGCGGACGACCACGGCGCCGACGACGGGATTCGGCCGCGTCGTCCCGCGCCCACGCTCGGCGAGCTCGAGTGCGCGCTCGAGCGGGTCGCTCATCCGAGCGCGCGCACGAGCCGCTGGTAGGCGCGCGGCAGGTCTTCCCGCTCGAAGATCGCACTCCCCGCGACGATCAGCTCCGCTCCGGCGCGGTGGATCGCGGCGACGTTATCGTTCGTGACGCCGCCGTCGACCTGCACGTACACGCTGGCCGCGACGCGTTCGCGCAGCTCGGCGATTCGATCGATCGACTCGGGCAGGAACGTCTGTCCGGAGTAGCCGGGATGAATGCTCATGCAGAGGACGAGATCGACGCCGTCGCTGGCAGCCACCGCCTCGTCCACGGACGTCTCGGGATTGAACGCGATGCCGACGCGAAGGTCGAACTCGCGCGCGAGGGCCGCGGTCGCGGCGGGATCCTCCGAGACCTCAACGTGAAACGTAACGGAGTCGCCACCCGCGTCTGCGATCTGCTTGAAGTGGCGTTCGGGATTGTCGACCATGAGATGACAGTCGAGGACGCCCCCTCGCTCGTGAACGTGGCGTGAGATCGAACGGAGGACGATCGGCCCGATCGTGACCGGCTCGACGAAGTGGCCGTCACCGATGTCGAAGTGGAAGACTCGCGCGCCCGCGTTCAGAAGGTGGTCGATCTGCTCGCCGAGCCGCGAGAAGTCCGCCGCATAGAGCGACGGCTCGACCTCTACGGTGCGCACCCAGTCGTACCAGGCCATCAGAGCCTCATTCTCGCCACGAAGAAGCCCGACGTGCCGTGGACATGCGGTTGGGTGAGGAGGAACTCCGGGCGCCGGGGGTGGCTGTACGAGGGCCACGCGGTCCCGAGATTGTCAAGTGTGAGGCCAAGCGCGTCGATGACGTCTTCGTTCTCGGCGCGGTGCATCGTGCAGACGGCGTAGGTGAGGGTGCCGCCTTCGTTCACGCGATCGGCGGCCGCTTGGAGGAGCGCGAGTTGAAGCTCCGGAAGCGGCTCGGCGCGCCAGCGGAGGTCGGGCCGGGACGCGAGTACGCCGAGCCCCGAACAGGGAGCGTCGACGAGGACTCGGTCGAACGTCCCGAGGTCGCTCGAAAGCTCGAGCGCGTCTTCGTTCACGACGGTGACGTTCTCGGCGCCGAGACGGGCCACGTTCTCCGCAAGCTCCCGGGCGCGGCCGGCGTGCTTCTCGACGGCGACCACCTCGGCTGCGGTCTCGGCGAGCTGCGTGGCCTTGCCGCCCGGCGCGGCGCAGAGGTCGAGGACGCGCTCGCCCTGCTCGACGCCGACCGCGAGCCCCGCAAGCTGCGAGCCGCGGCTCTGCGGCCAGACGAGGCCGCTCTCGATCCACTCGGTCGGCACACGTTCGACGCGGCGTGCGTTCGGAAGTTCGGAATCGCGCTCGCCGGGGAGGTCACGGCCGCGTGCGGTGACACGCACGACGGTCTCGGGCGGCTGGTTCTGAGCTTCCATGAGCGCGAGAGCAGCGTCGCGCCCGTGCTCGCGCCACCAGACGTCGGCGATCCAGTCTGGATAGGAGTGCTTGAGCGCGGCGTCCGCGGGCGTCGTCTCGCCGAGGCGGTCCAGGAGGCCGTGAATCCCTTCGGCGAGGCGGCGCATGACCGCGTTCGTGAAAGCGACGGCCCGCTCTAGACCGGCTGCGCGAACGAGCTCGACCGATTCGTTTGCCGCCGCGTGCGGCGGAACACCGTCCATGTAGGCCAGCTGAAAAGCGCCGGTGCGAAGGGCCGCGCGAACGGGCGGATCAAGCTTCCTGACGGGGCGCCGACCGAGCGTGTCGATCGCGTGGTCGAGCGTCCGGACGCGCTGGACGGTGCCGAAGGCGAGCTGCATCGCGAACGCGCGATCCCGGGCGTCGAGATCGACAGCCGCCGCACGAAACGCTCGGTCGGCGTAGGCGCCCTCCTCGAACACCCGGCGAACGACCTCGTACGCGGCCTGCCGCGCCGTCGCCGCGCCTTGAATCAAAGAACCGGCGTCTTGGGGCACCCCGGCCCACCACCCGCTTTCGAGCTTAGCCCGAAAAAGCGCACCTGAGGTGCACAAAATGTGCCCGTCTCGCAGCAAGGCTGTCTCGAAACGATCACCTCTGCCGCAGTCCCCGCACGTACTCCTCCGCCGTCATCCGCCGTCGCCCCTCCGGCTGCACCTCGAGGAGCTCAACGCCGCCGACTACGAGCGGAGCGTCACCAACAGCTGGTCGCGCTCGCCACACGACGAGCCGCGTGCCTTCTACGATTCCCCAAGCCCCGATGTGCGGCGAGAGTGCACGGACGCGGTTCACGATCTCCCTGGCCGGACGCGACCAGTCGATCTTTCGGTCGACCGGCGCGATCTTCTCGGCGTACGTGACACCGTCGCCCTCCTGAGGCCGAAACGTCGGCTCGGGGAGCACCTCGGCGAGGAGCTCCACCGCGACGACCGCCGCCCGTTCATAGACCGTGCCCGCGTCGTCCTCGGGCGCAACAGGAAACGCGCGCTGGGCCGCGATCGGCCCCGCGTCGAGCTCCGACGTCGTTCGGTGGATCGTCACGCCGGTCTCGCGGTCTCCGGCCATGATGGCTCGCTCCACGGGCGCCGCACCGCGCCATCGCGGCAGGAGCGACGGGTGCACGTTGAGCCAGAGTCGCTCGGTGAGGAGGCTGTCGGGGATGAGCGCCCCGTACGCGGCCACGACGACCGTGGGGGCAGTGCCAGGGAACGAGTCGACCCGTCCGGGCTGCTCGACCGGGATTCTGAGTCGCTCGGCCATCACCTTGGCCGGCGGCGCTGTCTCCTTTCGTCCCCGGCCGCTTGGCCGGTCGGGGCGCGTGATCAGCACCTCGACGTCGTGATGCGCGGCCAGCCCCTCGAGCACGGCCGCTCCGAACGGAGCCGTCGCCGCGACGGCGAGCCTCAAGCGATCGAGCCGAGGACGGACCGGGGTCTCAGCTCCCCAAGCGCGCGGCGGCGGGCCTCCGGCGTCGTACGATCCAGCGTGAGGATTCCCTCCAGATGGTCGAGCTCGTGCTGGAGCACGCGCGCTTCCAACCCCTCCGCCTCGATCCGAACCGGTTCCCGAAGCGGCGACAAGGCCTCGACGGTCAGCGTTGTCGCACGCTCCACCGGCACGACCACCGTCGCGGATCCGAGCGAAAGGCATCCCTCGTCGGCCGCCTCGAGCTCCTCCCCCGTTGTAACGGCCCGTGGGTTCACGAGAGCTGTCACCGGGGCCTCCTCAGCCGGCAGGTAGACGAGCACGCGCTGAAGGATCCCGATCTGCGTGGCCGCGAGACCGACGCCGCGCGCCTCCTGCATCAGCCGCCCCATCCGGTCGACGAGTCCTCTCAGCGCGTCGTCGAACTCTTCGACCTCCTTCGCCGCCATCCGGAGCACGGGATCCGGGTACTGGCGTACCTGCGCGAGGGCGATTTGGCGCCGCGCTTCCCGCTCGGCGTCGAGCTTCTCGTCGCGAACCTGCCCCTCGACCTCGGCCACGCGGGCCAGTCTAGCCCGCTCAGGTTCAGACGCTTTGAGGGTCGACGTCCACCGACGCAGCGAGGTCGTCGCGCCGCATCGCGGGCGCGGCAGCAGCGAGGAGACGCCCCGCGGGGCCGGCGATGCCGCGCGGATTGTCGGTCTTGGCGAGGAGCTGAGCGCGACACCGGCCGCGCAGGCGGAGAAGCGGGGCGGGCCCGAGAAAATCGGCGTCGATACCCCGCTCGAGCTCGGCGCGCAGCTCGGTGAGCGCCCGCAACGGGCCCTCCAGGGTCGGCCCCGAGACGACCACGCTCACGAGATGACGGAAAGGCGGGTACCCGAGCACGCGCCTTCGCTCCAGCTCGCCAGCGAGGAACTCCTCGACCGCGTGGCGGGCGGCGAGGACGATCGGGCGCGCATCGGGCGCGAACGTCTGGACGAGGACGCGCCCCGGAGCATCGCGACCGCTGCGACCGGCGAGTTGGGTGACGAGCTGGAACGTCCGCTCCTCCGCCCGAAGATCCGGAAGCGAGAGGCCTGTGTCCGCGTCCACCACCGCCGCGAGCGCGACGCCCTCGAAATGGTGCCCCTTCGCGACCATCTGTGTCCCGAGGAGGACGGCGCGGTCGGTCGACGCAAAGCGCGTGAGCGCCCGCGCAAGCCGCCCCGGCTTCGCCACCGCGTCCGCGTCGAGGCGTATGAGGTCGAGCCCCGGGAAGCGCTCGGCGAGCTCGGTTTCAAGCCGTTCCGTTCCGGCCCCCAGTCGCGCGAGCTCGGGAGCCCCGCACGCGGGGCAACGGGCCGGCGCGACGACGCCATAGCCGCAGTGGTGGCAGTGAAGCCGCCGGTCCGCGTGGAGCGTCAGCGCGACGTCGCAGTTCTCACAACGCGGCGTGACGCCGCAGGCGCGACAGTGAAGGGCGGGCGCGACGCCGCGGCGATTGAGGAGGAGCACCGCCTTGCCGCCGCCGTCCTCGATCGCGCCGAGCTCGGCCAGAAGAGGAGCCGAGAGTGGATAGCCCTGCTCGCGGCGAAGATCGACGACGCGGACGGGCGGGAGCGCCTGGGCAAGGCGGCCCCCGAGCTCGAGGCGCTCGAGGCGGGCCCAGCTCTCCGGGCGGGGGGTGGCGCTTCCGTAGAGGACGACTGCGTTCTCGAGCGCGCCGCGCTTTGCCGCGACGGTCCGCGCGTCGTAGCGCGGATCCGACTCCTGCTTGTAGGACGCGTCGTGTTCCTCGTCGACACAGATCAGGCCCAGGTCGACGACCGGTGCGAATACTGCCGAGCGCGCGCCGACCACGACCCTCGCGTCCCCCGACGCGATTCGCTCGCGTTCGTCCCGGCGCTCCGCCTCGGTCAGCCCTGAATGGAGGACCGCCACCCGGTCGCCGAACCGCGCCCGAAACCGTCCCGCCGCCTGGGGCGTGAGCCCGATCTCCGGCACGAGCACGATCGCGCCCTGTTTGCGCGCGAGCGCCTCCTCGCACGCGCGCAGGTACACCTCCGTCTTGCCGCTACCCGTCGCGCCGTGGAGGAGGAAGTGCGCCGCCCGGCCGAGCGACCCGACGATGCGCTCGACTGCGTCGGCCTGTGACTCAGTGAGCTCCTTCGGTCGCTCCTCCGCCACGATCTCCTCGGGGAAAACGCGCCTCACCGCGTTCTTCCTCCGCGCGCGCGCAGGTGGGGCGACGAGCGCGAGCGCGCGGGCAGGCGTTGAGCCGTAGTAGTCCGCGAGCCAGAGCGCCAGATCGACGAGCGCGGGTGGAACCGCCCCGAGC
>JACCYG010000216.1 GCA_013696595.1 Actinomycetota bacterium
GACGACGCGCGGGTGCGCGAAGCGGTGCTGGTGCACCTTCTGGATGAAATGGCGGAGCATCTGCTCCGTGACGTCGAAGTCGGCGATCACGCCGTCCTTGAGCGGGCGGATCGCGCTGATCGTCCCCGGCGTGCGGCCGAGCATTCGCTTCGCCTCGACCCCGACGGCGTGCACCTCGCCGGTCCGCTGGTCGATCGCAACGACCGACGGCTCCGAGAGGACGATGCCTCGGCCGCGGACGTACACGAGGGTATTCGCGGTGCCGAGATCAACCGCGATCTCGCGGCCGCCGAGACCGCTCATGTATCCCAAGAGGCCCATTCCCAGCAGGAGTCTATTGAAGTCCCCCCTTCGGTTCTACGCGAAGCCGCCCCGGCGGGACGCCTACCCGAAGCCGTACACGCCCGGGAAGCGCTCGGCGAGCAGGCGCACGAGGGCGGCTGCCGGAAGGCCGACCACGTTCAGGTAATCGCCCTCGATACGCTCGACGAGCGCCGCACCTAGGCCCTGGATCGCGTACGCACCCGCACGGCCGTCCCAGTCGCGACTTGCGACGTAGGCGGCGAGATCGCGCGGCGTGAGCGTCCGAAACGACACGCGTGTGCCGTCGTGGAGAAGCTCCTCCCATCCCGGGGTGACTAGGCAAAGTCCGGAGACGACGACGTGTGTCTTGCCCGAGAGACGCTCGAGCATGCGCTCGGCGTCCCCTGCGTCGCCCGGCTTCCCGAAGATCTCGCCTTCGAGGACGACCGCCGTGTCCACGCCGACCACCGGACGGTCTCCCGCATCGGACGCGACCGAGCGAGCCTTCCCGCGCGCATGCTCGCGCACGAGACCAACCGGGTCGGCGCCGGGCGGGTCGCGCTCCTCGTAGCGCGGGGTGACCACGTCGAACGGAAGCCCGAGCTGCTCGAGGATCGCCCGCCGCTGCGGCGACGTGGACGCAAGCACGAGCGGCGGTGCGGGCGGAACGCTCACGTCTGCTTACGTGCCTGCCAGATCTCCTCCGCGGGCCACCGGCGCGCCCAGTCGGCGGTGACGAAGTCGTAGTACGCGTGTGTTACCGCCTCGTCGGGCGCCCGCGGCTCGATCAAACCTTCGACCTCGAAACCATTGGCGCGAAGCACGCGGATCCAGTCTCCATGCGCCAGGTGGAAGTTGACCCCCTCCTCAGCCGGCCACTCGAACCGATACATCCCGAACTGCGGCCGGAGCAAACGCTCCTCCACGCGCCCCTCGTCGGGCGTGCACAGGATGGCGAGCACCGAGTTCGTAAGAAAGACGAGACGGCCGCCCGGCCGCAATAACCGCGCTGCCTCCGGCACCCAGCGGTACGGGTCGGCCCAGAGGGACGCGCCGTACTCGGAAATGGCCAGGTCGAACGACGCGTCCGGAAGCGGAACGGCTTCGGCGGCCGCCTCGATCAGCGGGAACGAGAGGTCAAACTCCCGCTGGCACCGTTCGGCGGTCGCGAGCTGCGCCAGCGTCGGATCCACGCCGACCGGCCGCGCTCCCCGCCGCGCAAGCCAAGCGGAGAAATACGCGGTCCCGCAGCCGAGCTCGACGACATCGAGCCCCGACACTTCACCGAGCGCTCCGATCTCGGCCTCCGGCACGTCGAACATTCCCCACGTGATCGCCTCGCGGGACCACGCGTCGTGGGCTTGGCGATTTGTGTACTCCGCGTTCGAGCGTGTCCAGGCGACGACGTTGCGCGCGACCGAGTCGACCGGCTCAGACGAGCTCATCGTCTGAGAACCACAGAGCGATCTCCCGCTCGGCCGACTCCGCGGAATCCGACCCGTGCACGAGGTTGTCGGGCATCGCGAGCGCGAGATCTCCGCGAATCGTCCCGGGCGCCGCGTCAACGGGGTTCGTCGCTCCCATTGTCGTCCGGACGACCGAGATCGCCGATTCGCCTTTGACGACGAGCGCAAGCGTGGGAGCCGAGGTGATGAACTCGACGAGCTCGCCGAAGAATGGCTTCTCGGCGTGCTCGGCGTAGTGACGTTCGGCGAGCGCACGATCGACGCGGACGAGCTTCGCGGCGCGAAGCGAGAGACCACGCTGCTCGAGCCGCGCGAGGATCTCGCCGGCGAGGCCCCGCTCGACGGCGTCGGGCTTGATCAGGACGAGGGTGCGTTCCGCCACTCGAGCTCCTCGCGGGCCCTCTCCGCGTCGTCACGCCTCTTCGCCTTCAGGAAGATCCAGCAGACGACGCCGAGGACGATGAACGGGATAACCATCGCCAGAACGAAGATGATCGTCATGGCGAGCTCGCCGACATCGGTCGGCGTCAACTCGGGCGCTACGTGCGCGAGCAAACTCGCCATGTCCACAACGCTAGAAGTTCTCGACCGCTCGCGGAGTCTCGACCGGCGTCTCGCAGTACGGGCAGATCTGCCATAGCGGCTCGAGCGGCGCCTTGCACCGGCGGCAGGCCTGCTTCAGCTTCGTCGTGCACACCGGACAAGCGAGGAACGTCGGGTCGACGTCCGCACGGCAGACCGGACAGCGATCCGCACCGAGGTTCTCCTCCATGGCACGGATCTCGAGCTCGCGTTCCCGAACATCCTCCATGTACTCCGGCGGACGGAAGAAGAGGTAGATCAGGGGGCCGAGAAAGGGTGGGAAGATCCCGAGCGCGACCGCCATCGCGAGGAGCCACGGGTCGTCGATCCGCCGCCGCGCGTCCTTGTAGACCCAGAACGCCGACGCCGCCCAGAAGACGACGACGAAGAACAGCGTCAGGTTCCGCATCAGGAGCCAGATCTCCGAGTCGAAGAAGCTCTTGACGGAGCCGAAAGCGTCTTCGTCGCTCGAAGCCTGGGAAAAGAGGGTCGCGGCGGTCACAGGAGGATTTTTCCGACGAGCCAGCCTGCTCCAAACGCGAGCGCCACAATCGCCCCGAGAACGACCGCGGCGAGCACGTAGACGCTGACGCGCTCGCTTATCTGCCCCATGATGGTACGCGCGCCTGTCGGACGGCGGCAAGCGACGCGAGGAGGTAGAGCGAGCCCGACACGAGGACGGCCCCCTCAGGCCCCGCGAGCTCCCGGGCGCGCTCGAGAGCACGCGTCGGCTCAGGAACGGATTCCGTCTCGGCGAAGAACCGGGTCGCAGCCCGCGCGAGGTCGTCCGCCGAGAGAGCCCGAGGGTGGCCCGAGGACGTTGCGACGAGCCGCGAGCCGAGCGCAGCGAATGCAGCGAGCATTCGCTCCGTGTCCTTGTCCCGCAGGATCGAAAGGACGAGCACCCACTCGCGGCTCGGGATGCGGGCGAGGAGATACCCGACTCCGGCGACGTTGTGGGCACCGTCCCAGATCTCGAGCGGGTTTTCGCCGACCCGCTCGAGCCGGCCGGGAACTGAGAGCTTCTCCGCCGGTGAGGCGTCGACGATGGGCTGGCCCAGAAGCTCCTGCGCCGCCGCCACCGCGAGGCCCAGATTGCTCTGGCTGACGAGGACGACGCGCCCGGCGCCGCAGGTGCGCGCGAGCCCCTCCCACTCCGGCTCGCCGAGGACGACGGTCGCTCCCGGCGCGACGACCGCCAGCTTCTCCGCCGCGATCTCGTCCCGCGTCGCGCCGAGGTGCTCCGTGTGCTCGAGCGCGACGTTCGTCAAGACGACCACGGGAGCGCGGAGGACGTTCGTGGCGTCGAGCCGCCCGCCGAGGCCGGCCTCGACCACGGCGACGTCCACACCCCCC